>JAMPGN010000230.1 GCA_023663915.1 Eubacterium sp.
ATTATCGAGTTTGCCGAGCAGTTCCAGCGCGGTATGACGGGTATTGAACGTTTTGTGCAGATCATGGACAGCGATATCGAGATTTTTGACGAGCCGGGCGCAGTAGAATGCAAGGAGGCAAAGGGCAATATCATCTTCCGGGATGTGAGCTTTGAATATCCTGATGATCATAACGTGGTGTTCCGGGATCTGAATCTGGAAATACGGCAGGGAGAAAAGGTCGCGATCGTAGGACCTTCCGGCGGCGGAAAGACTACACTCTGCAATCTGATTCCCCGCTTCTATGATATTGATAAAGGGGAAATTCTGTTAGATGGAAAGAATATACATAAGTACACGCTCAAAAGCCTGCGGCAGAATATCGGTATGGTACAGCAGGATGTGTATCTGTTTTCCGGCACAGTCTTTGAAAATATCGCCTACGGGAAAAATAACGCCACGGAAGAGGAAGTGACCGAGGCGGCAAAGCGCGCCGGGGCGCACGAGTTTATCACGGCGCTTAAAGATGGTTATGATACTTATGTGGGAGAACGCGGCGTCAAGCTTTCCGGCGGGCAGAAGCAGCGAATCAGCATTGCAAGGGTTTTTCTGAAGAATCCGCCGATCCTGATTCTGGATGAGGCGACGTCGGCGCTTGACAATGAGAGCGAATTTCAGGTAGCGAGATCTTTGGAAGCGCTGGCAAAGGGCAGGACGACGATCACCATCGCACACCGGCTTTCCAGCATCCGCAATTCCGACCGTATTCTGGTGCTGACGGAGGAAGGGATCGTGGAGGAAGGAACGCACGAGGAGCTGCTAGCACAGGACGGCATTTACCATCATTTCTATGTGACGGCGAATGAATTGAAGTAAACCGGCGGGCAAAAACGTTTATGTATAGAGAAGGTTTGCTGCGTAAAAGATTTTGTAATGGAGACGGGAATGGAGCAGAAAATCAGTACAAAGCATCGCATATTGATCATAGAAGACGATACCGCTCTCGCGGGCGGGCTGTGCCGCGCCCTGCAAAGTGAGACGGTGGAAGCGGTAAGCTGCCCCACTCTGCAGGAGGCAGCTATGCTTCTTGGTGTATCGGTAACGGGTTCGTATAATGAGGCGGTTTCGCCCGGCATAATAAAATGCAATCTGCAGGGCGGGGCGGAAGATGATTTGTCGGCGCAAACAGAGGAATTTTCATTGATTATTCTGGACATAAATCTCCCGGACGGCAGCGGTTTCGATTTTTTGGGACAGATACAGGATGAATATGACATTCCTGTCATATTGTTGACGGCAAACGACATGGAAACGGATATTGTGGCGGGATTGAACGCCGGAGCAGACGACTATATTACGAAACCCTTTAGTTTAGCGGTGTTGCGGGCGCGGGTGGAAACCCAGCTTCGCCGGGCGGCGCAGCGCAGATCGGCAGGCAGCGTTGTGAATGCGGGGGATATGGCAGTGGGCGGAGCGGTAATGGGCGGTACGGCAGATGGCAGACCGGAGCCTGCGGACGGCGGCTGGGTCATCGACGGGGCGTATCGTTTTCACTTTGTAAAAATGCTTTTTTTCCATAACGACGAGCAGATCGAACTCAGCAAGGGAGAGCAGAAGCTTCTGCGCATTTTGGTGGAAAATCGGGGTATCACACTGGGCAGAGAGCAGTTGATTGACCGTATCTGGACAGAGGATGCGGCGTTTGTGTATGAGAATACATTGTCCGTTACGGTAAAACGCCTGCGGGACAAGCTGGGTGCGCAGGAGAAGATCAAAACAGTATATGGGATTGGGTATCGGTGGGACTGACATTGCAAAAAGCCTGTGGAATGAGATACAGAAAAGCAGAGGCAGAAGGAGAGGCTTAGGAAAAGAGAGTGGATAATCAGGCGGCGCGTATCATATTGCTAATAGGGATTTTATGCCTGCTTCTCGCTGTGGCGGCCGTGCTTGCGGATTATTATGTCCGCCGGCGGAGCCTGCGCCGGATGTATGCCATGCTGCAATCTGCGCTGGATGGCACATTTCAGGCGGGTACTTTCGATGAATCCCTGTATGCTTCTGTCGAAAATAAGCTGGCGGAATATATTGCCGTCTCGCAGACACAGGCGGAAAAGCTTGCCGCAGAGCAGGGGCAGATCAAAACGCTGATCGCGGATATCTCCCATCAGACGAAGACGCCGCTTGCCAATATTCTGCTCTATACAGAACTTTTGCGGGAGGAAGGCGCAGGAGGCAGTGAGAGTTTGGCGCTGCTTATAGCGCAGGCGAAGAAACTGGATTTTCTCATCCAATCTCTGGTGAAGCTGTCAAGGCTGGAAACGGGCGTCCTTGTCCTGCATCCGAAAAAGAGCCCGATATCGGGACTTCTTACGGCGGCGGAAGAACAATATGCGGTTCTAGCGCAGGAAAAAGGATTGTATCTGCGGGTGCTTTCGCAGGAGGCAGCAGGAATCTGTGCCTGCTTTGATCTGAAATGGACGCTGGAAGCGTTGGGGAATTTGATAGACAATGCAATCAAATATACGGAAACCGGAGGCGTTACCGTGCAGGTCAAGCCCTATGAATTATTTGTCTGCATTGAGGTGGCGGATACCGGAATCGGCATCGCAGAAGAAGAGCAGGCGAAGGTGTTCGGGCGGTTTTACCGTTCCCCGAGGGTCGCCAACCGGGAAGGCGTGGGGATTGGGCTGTACCTGGCGCGGGAAATCCTGCGGCAGCAGTCCGGCTATATGAAGCTTTCTTCCAGGGAGGGAGAGGGCGCGGTCTTTTCTGTGTATCTGCCGGTACAGGCTTTCACTTAAATCATCCAGATTGGCACCGTTTATTGCGCCATTTTGTAAAATTTCCGGAGATGTGTACCGTGTCAGATATGACACAAGACCGGTTGACAGAGGTGCCGGTGTATTTCCGCTCTTTCAGGGCAGTTAAATCGACAGTAAATGGTGTATTGTTTCCGGAACCGTAAATTTCATGCTGGGATAAACCGGGCATATGCAGAAGCGCCACACGCCCGGCAAGTGATTCCTGTGCAAGCTCCATCATTCTAAATGCCTGAGAACCGGTCAGCCAGAAAGAGCCGGGAGCAGCGCCGTTCTTCCAGATCATCCAGAGTAACATAGCTGCGATTCAAAGCCATTAGCTGACGTAGGACTGTTGTTTTACCAACCTGCCGTGGACCGGTAACCAGCAGACAGGAATATTCCTTAGAAAGAGAGATGATTTTATCTTCTAAATCGCGTTTGATGTAATTCATGATAGACCCCCGCGGCTAATATACGATGAAATCCTATTTTAGCCAAAACAGTAGGAAGAGTCAAGATAAAATATGCTGTGATTTTCGTTTGCGATAGTATGCGCTTTTGTCGAATTGCGATTATTTTGAGAATGGAGTATACTGTTTGAAAGTACATAAATGAAAAATAATACGGTTATTTAATGATGTTGGAGGAAGCTTGGTTATGGCTGAAAGCAGGGATTTACTACAGGTACTTTGGAACGGTGCAGATGTGCTCAGAGGGAAAATGGACGCCAACGAGTATAAAACATATCTCCTGGGATTGATCTTTTATAAATATTTATCGGATTCCTATCTGGTGAAGGCATACGATCTCATGAAAGATGAAAGTCCGGACAGCCTTGAAGAAGCCCAGCAGGTGTATGAAGAAACGCTGAAATCAGATGACGCCGAAGATTTATTGATGGAGATAAAGGCATCCAAACACTATACACTTGATTCGGATATGACTTATTGCAGTATGTTAAATGCGGTAAAGAATAACGCGTTTAACAGAGAGAAGCTACAGGCGGCTTTTAACCGCATTGAGGAATCGGACGAGTTATTTCATGGCTTATTTGCAGATGTGGATTTGTATTCCAATCGGCTTGGCACCGGCGACCAGAAGCAGAGTGCGACGATTGCGGAAGTAATCAGGGTGTTGGATGGTGTGGATATCATTCATACGGAAGGGGATGTTCTCGGTAACGCCTACGAATATATGATAGGTCAGTTTGCTTCTGAAACCGGTAAAAAGGCAGGGGAGTTTTATACACCGCACGGTCCGGCGCAGATTCTTTGCAGGATTGCGATATCCGGGCAGGAAGGGAAAAAAGGCTTACAGGTATACGACCCGTGTATGGGTTCGGCATCTTTGATGCTGAGTTGTAAAAATTATGCAAAAGAGCCTGACTATATCAAATACTATGGTCAGGAGCTTATGCCTTCAACCTATAATCTGGCGCGAATGAATATGTTTTTGCATGGCGTCCTGCCAGAGAACCAACACCTGCGCAATGGTGATACGCTTGACGCCGACTGGCCGACAGATGAAGAGACAGAATTTGATATAGTAACAATGAATCCGCCGTATTCGGCAAAATGGTCTGCCGCAGAAGGGTTTAAACAGGATGAGAGGTTTATGGATTACGGCGGCAAGCTTGCACCTAAGTCAAAAGCGGACTATGCTTTTTTACTGCACGGCTTCTACCACTTAAAGCAGACAGGTACGATGGCGATCGTACTGCCGCATGGTGTTTTGTTCAGAGGTGCGGCGGAAGGGGCAATCAGGGAGATACTTCTTGAGAACGGGTCAATCTATGCGGTTATCGGGCTTCCGGCGAATATGTTTTATAATACGTCCATTCCTACTTGTATTGTGGTATTAAAAAAGCACAGGGAGGGGCGCGACGTGCTGTTTATCGACGCGTCGAAGCTGTATGAAAAAGAAAAGAAGCAGAATGTTATGCACGAGGAGCATATCGACAAGGTGCTGGAGTTGTACCAAAACAGAAAATCAGTTGATAAAATGGCGTATCTTGCATCTTTTGAGGATATCAGGGCGAATGATTATAATTTGAATATTCCCAGATATGTGGATAGCAGCGAGGAAGAACCGGAAGTAGATTTAAGGCAGCTTTCCGGGCGCATGAGGGAAACCGACAGGGCGATCAAAGAGGGGAATGAAGCATTGCTGGAAATGATGGAAGAACTGACTTTTGCAGATGCGGAGACGAAGGAAGCTGTTGAGGAATTGATTTGTGTTCTCAGAGAGGTGTGATTATGGCGGGTGTACCGAAGATAAGGTTTCAGGGGTTTGCGGGGGACTGGGAGCGGCGGAAGTTAGAGGATGCCTTTGACATGACAATCCCCAATAATACACTTTCCCGTGCTGAACTCACATATGAAGCAGGGGAAGTCCGGAATATCCACTATGGTGATGTTCTGATAAAGTATGGTGCGTATATTGATGTCCAAGGTGATGAAATTCCTTTCATCATTGGTGGTACTCTGGATGAATATAAAGGTTGTCTACTTCGGGATGGGGATATCATTTTTGCCGACACAGCTGAGGATGAAACTACGGGGAAAGCCGCTGAAATAGGTAATTTGCAAGGTGAAGCGGTTGTTTCCGGTCTACATACTATTGTGTGTCGACCGATTGAAAAAAAAGCAAAATACTATCTTGGGTATTATCTTAACTCCGGCACATTTCATAATCAGCTGCTACCGCTGATGCAAGGTATTAAGGTGCTGTCTTTGAATCGTAGCAATCTTGCTAAAACGGAGATAAAGTACCCTAAGACTAGGGCGGAACAGGCACAGATTGGTGGCTTATTACATAACCTTGACCAGCTTATCGCTTTTCATCAGCGTAAATGTGACGAAATAAAAGAATTGAAAAAATATATGCTGCAAAAAATGTTTCCGCAAAACGGTAAGAAAACTCCGGAGATACGATTTGCAGGATTTACTGGTGATTGGGAGCAGCGTAGATTTTGCGATTTTACATTTCCAGCCAGCGAAAGGAATAAAAAAGATTTACCATTAGAACCTTTTGCAATTACAAACGATCGGGGATTTATTCCCCAGAGTGAGGCACATGATGACTTCGGTTATATGAAAAACACAGATAGAACGGCATACAATATTGTTAAAGCAAACTCATTTGCATATAATCCCGCGCGTATTAACATTGGCTCGATTGGATATTATGAAGGCACTGAGGACATTATTGTCAGTTCACTTTATGAGGTCTTTCAAACCGCAGATTATGTGGATGACAGATTTCTATGGCATTGGTTTAAGTCGGACGCTTTTTCAAATTGGGTGGAGCGCTTACAAGAGGGGAGCGTTAGGATGTATTTTTATTATGATAAGCTTTGTGAATGTAATATGTTAATGCCATCTATAGAAGAACAGAAGGAAATTGCAAAATATTTTGATAATTTTGACTATCTTATCATTCGTCATCAACGTAAATGTGATGAGTTAAAAGAAGTAAAGAAATTTATGCTGGAAAAGATGTTTGTTTAAAAAACAGAAATAAGGATGAAATTGAAAAATTTTCTTGACATAAGTTTTGGCTTTTAGTATAAATTAATTAAAGATAAGTATAGCTTATCATATAGGAACTGTGTTCCTGTAAAAAGCAGTGAGTCCTACTGAGAGTGGAACCTATAAAAGCAGTGAGT
>JAMPGN010000231.1 GCA_023663915.1 Eubacterium sp.
CTAACAGAATCATAAATTTTTCCCCTAAAAGGAATCCCAAATCATTATAAATTCCATCAGTCAGAACATTCTTAATTGTAATGTCTGTTAATTCGTCCTCTGTGGCTGCTTTATCCTCTGGGTGGAGTGCCTTGTATAATTGCAGCAGATATTTTCTAATTTTGAATAAATCAGAAAATACACTGTCCTTGATAGTATATTTAGCTATTATTTCTTCTTCGGACACTGTCTGCTTTGTATCTAAGGACTTTAGTCCTTTTTGCACGCTTATCACCTCGGTTTCCTAAAATCTGTGACAGAAGATAGTAAGTATAAACTGCTCCTGTCACACCTTGATTATACAGAAAAATGTTTGTACTTACAATAAAAATTCGCATTAAATTTCTTCTTCCATCCACTGGCAGCCGCCCATGGATTATAGCCATTAAAATTTTTCCGTCATTGGATATCCATAGACTGTATTTTGTAATATGTCCGTCCGCTCCACTGTGTCCCATTATTTGCAGCCTGCTACTCCGTACTATTGATAATACGGTTAATGGTTTCAAAAAGTTTCATCATTACAAAACTCTTCACTTGCTAAGTTAAAAAGTTTTTACGGTTTATAACCCCCGACAGTAACGCCATATTTTTATTCTACTCTATCCAAGGACACAAAATTTTCTCAATTTGAACATATTTTTTCCGCAAATGCCCTGTATAATTTTCCCATACATTATTTAGCATGTTATCCTATATACACTCATTACAATCGGTCTGCATGACAAACTCTGGTTTCGCAGACATGACGGACCGGGAAAGGAGCCTCACTCCGCATGACTTATCGACATGAATGGAAACACGAGATTAATCTATCCGACATGGTCACTCTCAGAAGCCGCCTGCGCGCAGTCGCCCTGACCGACTCCCACGCCATAAACGGAATCTATGAAATCCGAAGCCTGTACTTCGATGATCTGTCAGACAAAGCTCTCCGCGAGAAATTAGATGGTGTAAACCATCGTGAAAAATTCCGCCTCAGATACTATAACAAAGATACTTCCTTGATTCATCTGGAGAAAAAAAGCAAGCACAACGGATTGGGGACGAAAGAGAATGCTACTGTAACAAAAGAGGAGGCACAGGCAATCATCGATGGCGATTACGAATGGATGGCCAAAAGCCAGTATCCTCTCATCAAGGAGTTATACGCCAAAATAACCACACAGCAGCTTCGCCCCAAAACCATTGTCGACTACACGAGAGAGCCGTATATATTTCCTGCGGGCAATGTCAGGATCACCATGGATTACCATATCAGAACCGGGCTTAAGTGCACAGATTTCTTAAACCCCGATTGCGTTACGATTCCCGCAAGCAATGCACCCATCATCCTTGAGGTAAAATGGGACGCGTATCTTCCGGATATTATCCGGGACATCATTCAACTTGAAGGGCGGCATTCCTGCGCTTTTTCCAAATATGCTACTTGCCGGGTATATGGATAGAAAAACGAGCGAACTCGAAAAATATATCATATAAGGGGAGAAAAATTATGACTTTTAATGACATCTTCAAATCCAGTTTTCTGGAAAATGTAACGAGCGTGAGCTTGCTCGATATGGCTCTTGCCTTGATTCTTGCCTTTGGTCTTGGCATGTTCATTTTCCTTGTTTACAAAAAGACCTTTTCTGGCGTTATGTACTCGTCCAGTTTCGGCGTTACTCTGGTTGCGCTTACCATGATCACGACGCTGGTAATCCTCGCGGTAACATCTAACGTAGTGCTTTCCCTCGGTATGGTCGGCGCCTTATCGATCGTCCGTTTCCGCACTGCAATTAAGGAACCGCTAGATATCGCCTTTCTGTTCTGGTCGATTGCCGTTGGAATCGTTCTCGCCGCTGGATTGATCCCGTTAGCCGTGATCGGCAGTGTTGCGATCGGCATTTTTCTGCTAATTTTCGTCAATCGAAAATCCTATGTCAATCCCTACATCATCGTGATCAACTGCACGGACCAGGACAGCGAGCAAAAAGCTACTGAATATTTAAAGCAACAGGTAAACCGTTTTGTCGTGAAAAGCAAGACGGTACGAAAAGGGTCAATCGAAATCAACGCTGAAATCCGCATGAAAAATGATAACACAGATTTTATCAACACGCTTGCAGATATGGAAGGCGTTGAGAATGCTGTGCTCGTCAGCTACAACGGGGATTATATGGGCTAAGGAGGACTCCCATGTCTACAAGTAAACATTTTGACAAAATATGCTGTATCATATTGACGGCTGTGCTTCTCCTGACAGCCTTGTTTTTCAATGCCCAAAAGCTGGGAGTGCAGGCGGTAAGCGCGGCGGTAGGATATGCCTCAAGATTGTTCAATACCGCCACGGTGCATACCATCGATATCGTGATGGACGACTGGGATTCTTTTATCGAAAACTGCAATGATGAACAGTATGCCGACTGCACGGTCATCATCGACGGCGAAGCCTATCGCAATGTCGCTATCCGCGCAAAGGGAAATACTTCCCTCACCTCGGTAGAATCCTATGGAAATAACCGTTACAGTTTTAAGATTGAATTTGACCACTACGACGACGCAATCAGCTACTATGGGCTCGATAAGTTATGTCTGAACAATATCATTCAAGATAACACTTATATGAAAGATTACCTCACCTATCGGCTCATGCAGGAGTTTGGTGCAGACGCTCCGCTTTGCAGTTACAGTTATATCACGGTGAACGGCAACGACTGGGGACTTTACCTTGCGGTGGAAGGCGTGGAGGATTCCTTTCTGCAGCGCAGTTACGGGAACAATTATGGGCAGCTTTACAAACCGGACAGTATGAGTATGGGCGGCGGACGCGGCAATGGGCGCGAGTTTGATATGGATAATTTCAAGATGCCGGATATGCCTACTGACAGAGAAAATGCAGAGAAAGACAGCGGAAATCATACGGAATCTGGCAACCAAGACACGGGCAGACGCGAAGACAACCATGCGCTCACTGACAGACCAGATATGAAAGGAAGCGGCGAAATCAATATCCTTGCCGACAAAGGAGAAGAAGAACATGGTATATCATCACATGCCTTCAGCAGAGGGAGTAACGATGTCTCGCTCATCTACACCGACGATGAGTTTGACAGTTACTCCAACATATTTGACAATGCCAAAACCGATCTGTCCGATGCCGACAAAACAAGGCTGATCGAATCCATCAAAAAATTAAACAACAACGAAGATATAGAAAATATTGTGGATGTAGACGAGGTAATTCGATATTTTGTCGTGCACAATTTCGTGCTAAACTTTGACAGTTATACCGGAAACATGATTCACAATTATTATCTGTATGAAGACAACGGGCAGCTCTCTATGATCCCTTGGGATTACAATCTTGCTTTTGGCGGCTTTGAATCACAGAGTAACGCTGCTGAACTTGTCAACTACCCGATTGATACGCCTGTATCCGGCGGAACGGTGGATTCCCGACCGATGCTTGCATGGATATTCAACGATGAAAAGTACACCGATTTATATCACCAATATTTTGTGGAATTTATTACTGAATATTTTGACAGCGGTAAGTTTGACGCTATGGTCGATTCTGCCAAAGAACTGATCGCCCCGTATGTAGAAAGCGATCCGACGAAATTCTGCGCTTATGAAGAATTTGAAAATAGTGTATCCACCCTGAAAGATTTCTGCGCATTGCGCGCAGAGAGTGTAAACGGACAGCTTGACGGAACGATCCCAGCCACCACAACGGGACAGACTCAAGACAGTTCCGCCCTCATCGACGCGGATGGAATTACGATTGCAGATATGGGAAACATGGGACAAATGGGCGGCGGATTTGCGAGAAATAATGAACGTTTTAATAACAGAGATTCGTTTGGCAGGCAAGAGGACGCTATCGAGGCTTTCAACCCGCAGGATGATTTTGTCCCGCTGGACGGCTCAGCTTCTTCGGATGTTCCCTCTGCCCCTAATGCTTTCAATCCGCCAGACGAATCCCCTGCGTTTAATGCTTTCGCCTCACCAAATGATTCCGCCGCACTGCCCGGCAATTTCACTCCGCCGGACATGCAAAACGGGAGTCCGGCTAATTTCACCGTCTCTCTGATATTGCTCGGTGTATCGATTGGTATTTTAATCCTCGGTCTTGCGACCGCGTTTTTATTCCGAAGACGTCGGTGATTGTACCTTACTCATTCGGTTTATAATGGAACCGCCCAAACAGCTCCTCGGTTCTGAGCGCATTTACGAACGCGCTTTCGTCTGCTTTTTTAATCGCGCTGATGACTTCCCGGCTCTCTTCTCTGGACACCACGGAATATACAACTTTCCGCTTCTGGTGTTCATAGGAGCCTTCGCCGCTTAGGATCGTCGCACCGTGCATACTTACCGCATTGATTGCCCTACAGACCGCATCCGCCTGGTTGGTCACAATAAACAATGTCTGCTTCTGATACCTTTTATACAGCATATGAAGCACCTGCGTGGACGCATACTGATAAATGATGGAGTATAGCGCCTTATCAAATCCGAACAAAAGACCTGCAATCATGATGATGACAACATTGAATGCAAGAATAAAATTCCATGCGTCCACGCCCTTTTTCTCTGACAGATAGATCGAGATAAAGTCCGTGCCGCCCGTGGTCGCATTCATTGACAGGCACAGGCTGATCGCAAAACCGCTGATGATTCCGCCAAAGATACTGATCAGCAGAATATCATATGTCACGACAATCTCCGGTATAATATCTGTCAATATACTTGTCACCAGAATTGACAGGCAGGAATACAAGGTAAACTTTTTGCCGATAAAACGGAAACCAATATAGATCGGCACCGCATTTAACAATAGATTGACCGGTGTATACGGAATATTGATATGGAAAAACATTTTACATATACTCTGTATCAATATCGTCAAACCCGTAGCACCGCCCGGATACAATCCGCCCGTACTGACAAATGTCTTGATATTGATTGCCATGAGTGCCGACGCAAGGCAGATGACCACAATTCGTTTTCCATCTTTTTTCAGTTCAAAAGTCATAGTATATTTCCCCCGTTCGTACTGATAACTGACAACGACGACATACCTTCGCACGAAAGTATATCGTCGTATTTGTATTTATTCTTATATGCTCTATCGGTTAGGCGTTTGCCAGCCCACAAAGCTCGTTGAGCATCTTCGGAAGCTCTTCACCCATATTCTCATCCGTAAACTGGCATGTGCCGACTTTCTTATGTCCGCCACCGCCATATTTAAGCATCAGGCTTCCGACATTCACATTACTTGTCTTATTCAAAATACTGTAACCCACTGCCGCAGAGCATCCCAAGCCGCCTTTCCCATTGACAATCCATGCCGAAATATTCTGTTCCGGATACATGCTGTAGATCATGAAACGATTGCCTGTATAGATCGTCTCTACGCCTCTTAAGTCCGTAATGATAACGTTGCCTTTCACCTCCGTGTGAGCCGCAACCATCTCTTTAAACTTCTCCGTCTGCTCGTTATATACTTCAATACGCTCTTGGACATCCGGCAGATTCAGAATCTCCTCCGTCGTCATAGTACGGCACGCATCCATCAATTTCTCCATAAGCTGATAATTGGAAATCGTAAAGTTGTGGAAACGGCCGAGTCCCGTCCTGGGATCCATCAGATAACCGACAAGAATCCAGCCCTGCGGATTCTGAACCTCATCGATCGTAAGATTTCCGGAATCAACTTTGTCCACTGCCTCCATCATATCATCAAACTGAGGAAATCTCTCCCTGCCGCCGTAATACTCATAGATAATTCTGGCACAAGAAGGCGTCATACGGCTCTCGCCCTTGTATTTCCCTTCCAACTGTAATCTCTCATGCTCGCTGGAATGATGGTCAAACCACAAACCACATCCTTCCACATAAGGAACATTGGCAAGGCAGTCATCCTCTGTGATCTCAACCAGTCCATCCTGTAAATCCTTGGGATGCGCAAACTTCCAATGGTCAATAATACCCGCTTCTTTCAGCAACGCCCCACATGCAAGTCCATCAAAATCCGAACGTGTTACCAACCTCATAATAATCCTCCATCTCAAACTAATTCGCTTTCAAGATATATGTATCTGATGCTTGTCTGAAACCTAAAACACCGATAAGCATCATTATAGACAATTTTCGCAGGTTTTTCAATATGACTGGAAAAATCGGTGCAAATAAATTCTCGATTTTCTTTTTGTTTAGAAACTTGGTAAAAGTCCTTGAAATAAAATCGTAATCATGATATTATTTTTTTGTAAAAGGAAAGTACCCACTCCAAAGTGGATGCTCCTACATAGGGTTAGATGTCCTTATGGACACTGCCTCTTCTGTGTTGCAGACAGGAGAGGCTTATTTTTTATGCTTGTTTCTCTTTTGATTGTATAGGAAA
>JAMPGN010000232.1 GCA_023663915.1 Eubacterium sp.
TTTAGCAGTCCACTTTGCGGTAGGACTCACCACTAATAGTATAATACCATATTTCAAACAATAGTCAATCTGTTTTTTGGGAATTGCATCATACCTGCATTCTCAATCACAGCGTATAAAAACTCAAATTTATAATGTAGCTATATTGCACTTCCAATAATTTTGTACTGATATTGTAGCATGCAGGCATTATATAAACAATGATCATTTAACGGCTTGACAATTCTCCTAAAATAATCACTTGTAATTCAATCAAATTTTCAATTTCACTTTGATTTTGATAAAACACCTCAAATATTTTATCTATTGCATTAATAAACGAGTTTGCAATATTTTCAGAAGCGATTACTACTGGTATAGGATTCAATATCTTCATTGTGAGAAATCTAGTTGCTGTACCAGAGGATATTCCTTTAAACTCATTTAACTGTTTCTTTAGAACAAAATATAGCTGCTTATTTGAAACCAATTTGTTTTTGGAAAAAATTACATAGGCACGTTGATATGCATCGAATTTCCCACAGTATATTTTTAACGAATAAATAGCGCTTGCGTTATTTCCAGCCAATAAAACAGCCTCTTGGTCAAAGGGAAAGGTATTTGTACGATATGTTGCTTGTGAACAAGTAAAAAATGGATATCGTCCATTTGCTACAGCATCTTCGGAATTAAGCTTTCCCGTTTTTATTGTGCTTGTTTCTTCCAAAGTAGACATTTCACAATCAGCAGAGTTATTTACAATCATTTCATTATAGATCGCTTCTGCTTGTGCTTCTAAATTATCATTTATTTTCCGCTTAAGACTAATTCTATCTCCTGCCGCCTTATATATCTTCACAATGTTTTCTTGTTCCCCTACTGTCGGAACCGGTAAGTAAGTATCACACAGCTCATCCCAATCAAAAATTTCTCTTACACTACCATGAGATTTATACCTTGCATATCTATCAAACTCTGGTCTGCTAAACCATAGCATCAAATACTCTGGTAACAATTTTTCTATATTCACTATCTCAAACACTATATATGAGCTTGAAATAATACATTCATCTTCTTCTAATAATGCTACCGATATTTTATCCCCATTTCTTGATGTCACTGAACCATAAACAAACTGTCCTTTCCGAACAACCCTATAATTTGAAAAATCTGTTCCTACTGTATTGGCAATAGACTCCATAAAAGATTTACGAATGCTTACTCCCAACAATCGGGATACCTTCAAATCTTTATGCTGGTCATTGGTAAAAATATTTGCCGCCATCTCTCCGAGATTCGCTGAGATACCACGAATTGCCAGATTCATCTTTGCCAGCTCGTAGGTTGTATTTGTATATTCCTGCCCATAAATAGAAACTTTCTTCTTATTCCCGTGATGCGCCTCGATAAATTTCATGGACTGCACAAACATACCGTCCGCAATGATTTTTGCTCTTTGTGTCTCAAATTTCCTCCTCAGTCTTTTGAAAATTCCAATATATCGTCAACTCCACACTCTAACACACCGCAAATTTTCGCAATCGTTTCCATAGAAACAAATTCGTCTTTATTGAGTCTTATAATAATGTTTCCGCTTATCTGCGCTTTCTTTTGAAGTTCCGATTTTTTTATCAATCATTAATTTCCATAAACAATTATAATTTACCCTCATTCGCCAGTACCCTCCACATATATTTCATATCACTATATCGTTGCATTTTCCATCATTTTTGTGTTTCAATCCTTAAATACTGTCTTATGTTCTTCAACTGATTATCCGCCTTGACTGTGGATCGGGGAATCTGAGGGGAAGTATTACCGGATACAGATATTCGACGAAATGAAAGCCGCGGCGTGGAGGAAGTGTTATTTACCAGTATGAACGGGGTATCGGGTCTTGAAGAAGGGGCAAAGCCCATCTTTATTTGACAAAACAGGGGACACCTCACACCCGAAGCGTCCCCCAATGATTCCTATTCCTTATTCATTTCCGGCTTACTATGCGTAATCCTTACTCTGCCGTAGTCTCCTCCGTATACTTCACGCCCAGCTCAGAGATCGTACCGTCGGCAAGTTTTGCCTCGATCGCCTTATTCATCATATCAAGAAGTTCTGTATTGCCCTTCCGTACTGCAATCGCATATTCCTCGGACTCAAATGCATCCGGATCTTCCACAATCTTAAGACCTTCGTTGTCACTGACATACTTCTGTGCCGTCGCGGAATCGATAACGACTACATCACACTTGCCGTTTACCAGTTCCATCACTGCCTCGGTACCCTTTTTGAATGCCTCATACGGATATCCCATCTCCTGGACGCAGATCTCACCGGTATAACCTTGTACGACGCAGATCTTCTTGTCCGCCATATCTGTTGCCACCGCGATATCAGAGTCTTCCTTCACGATCATAACCTGAGTTGCCGTATAGTAAGACGTTGAGAAATCAACCGCTTCCAATCTCTCTTCCGTTACCGTCATACCTGCGATCGCCGCATCGATCTGACCATTCTGCAATGCAACTAACAGAGAATCAAACTCCATGTTTTCGACTGCCGCTGTCATGCCGTTGTCTTCCGCAATCTGTTTTGCGATTGCCATATCGATACCGTCATACTGGTCGATCACACCGCTGCCTGCAACGAACTCAAAAGGCGGGAACTCCGCGTTTGTTCCAAATGTGATAACACCCTCTGTCTTCGTCATTGCTGTGCTGGAAGCCTCTTCTGCACCTGCTTCCTCGGCTGCTGCCTCCTCGCCGGTCTCTTCGGTAGCTGCTTCTGTTTCTGCTGCATCAGAAGCCTCTGTCTCTGTACCGGTTGTCTCTGCCGGAGCACTCTCCGCCGCCTGATCTGCATTGCCGCCGCAAGCCGTCATCATCATAGCTGCCGCAAGCACAAGCGCTGCTACTTTGGTTGTCTTTTTCATAATCATTTCCTCCTCGTATTCATAAATTAAACTTCGGTAACTACCTGCATAAATCCTGGCAGCTGCCTATATCTTAACCGCATGGAAAAAGCGGCTGATACCAACTTAAGCCTCGCAAGGCATCACAAAACTTTGCTTAAAAACAACTGCGTCCTTTCGTTCTTCGGATGGTTAAACACCTCTTCCGGCGTTCCACTCTCCATGACTTTGCCTTGATCGATAAAGAGCACTCTGGACGCAACCTCCCTAGCAAACCCCATCTCGTGGGTGACAATCACCATCGTCATACCGGATTTGGCAAGGTCTTTCATAACATCTAGCACCTCGCCCACCATCTCCGGATCGAGCGCCGAAGTCGGCTCGTCGAAAAGCATGATCTCTGGATTCATGGCAAGCGCCCTCGCGATCGCGACACGCTGTTTCTGCCCGCCGGACAACTGCGCCGGATAAGCGTCCGCCTTCTCCGCCAGATTGACACGCTCCAAGAGCTCCTGTCCCCTCTTTATGGCCTCTTCCTTCGTCATCTTCTTAAGGAGCACCGGAGCTAACGTAATATTGTCCATAATCGTCAGATGGGGAAAAAGATTAAACTGCTGGAACACCATACCCATCTTCTGTCTGACATGATTGACGTTCACTTTCGGGGCATTGATCTGTTGATCGTCCACATAGATCTCGCCGTCAGTCGCCTTTTCAAGCAGATTTAAGCATCTCAAAAAAGTGCTTTTCCCAGAACCCGAAGGACCGATCACGACGACGACTTCCCCCGGCTTAATATGTTCATCGATTCCATCCAAAACCGTCAGGTCACCGAATTTTTTATGTAAGTTCTTTACTTTAATCATAAAAATCTCTCCTTCCTACCTGACATCAGACTTGCGCAAATGTTTCTCAATCTGCCGGAGTGCCAGCGTCAAAACCTTAATCAGCACATAATAGATCACAGCCGTTCCGATCAGCGGCATGAATGCCTGGAAAGTCGCACTTTTGATAAAGTCACCCGCCTTCTGGATATCCATCAGCCCTACATAACCGACAATCGCCGTCTCCTTGATAAGCACAATAAATTCATTGCAAAGCGCCGGAAAAATATTCTTGACCGCCTGTGGGATAACGATTCTCGTCATCGTCTGAAAACCATTCAGTCCCAGCGATCTTCCGGCTTCCGTCTGCCCATGGTCCACCGAGAGAATACCACCTCTGATGATCTCCGATACATATGCACCGGAATTGACACCGAACGCGATCGCTGCAATAATCCATTTATCCAGATTCACCGTCGCGAAGATCACGAAATAAATAATCATCAACTGGGTAACAGAAGGCGTTCCGCGGATTACATCGGTATAAATCCCACCTAGAACCTTCGGCAGTTTCCTCTTGGACAGATTGCACATCGCAATCAGCATACCAATCAATATACCGATGATAACTGCCAGAAGCGAAACTTTAATGGTAACTCCGATTCCGCTCAGTAACAATTTATAACGATCTTCCCTGATAAAACATTGCTCAAATAAGCCACAGAAATCAGAAAACCATGCTTGCATCCCTGTCATTTGTCTGTATCCTTTCATCTGATATGCATATTGTGCATATATATGCATATCATAAGTCTCGACTCGCATTATATCACAAAGAATGCGGGTTGAAAAGCATTATTGATAAGATGTTGATATATTTGTGAGAATTTTATATACCAATCTTCTGCATAAGCGCATCTTGCAGCAATTTAGAAAAATTGATTCCCAATTTCTCCGCTTCTACATTTAAATAATACGGGATCGTACAATTTTTCTTCACCATACGATTATCGCGCTTTCTTCGATATTCGGTAAAGTCTATATCGACCATTGTTAAAATCCCTGTGGTATAATCAAATATTTCTGTATCTGTCTTGGCTTTCTGCAGAGCCTCATCGTATCTCGAAACCTTCGGAAACGCTTTTTGATCGTCTTCGTAATCGATCCCCTTTAGACCGATCGCATCCCTCGCCATGCAAATAGCATCTGCCATATTTTTACCTTCCGTATAGATTTCCCAATCCGGTACATAGACCAGATATTCATTGTTATATGGCGCGATAAATATCGGATAAACCTCTTTCATTGACGTACTCTCCTTTCAATTTTCATATAAACCGCTTATCATTATAGCTGTATGGAACTATTTTAATCCCCATTTTTTAATGATCTGCTTCGCAGTAATTTCATTGATCTCTTTGTGCCTCGGAATCTGTTCGGTATCATTTCCTCTCTTATATGTATCATGATTTCCGCCATGTTCCTTAAAACGAAACCCTGCTTTTTCAAGCATTTTAATCAGGGTTCTCTGCTTCATATATAAAATTACCTCCCATGAATATATTATACACACACAATACGCCTCGTCAATACTTAATGCGCATAAAATGCGTATTTATCAATATTACATTTTTTTCATTAGACAACTTTCTACTATAACATAAACTAAACTTCCAAATTTTCTACAATTCATATTTTGTGGATAAAAGCATAGATTTCTGAAATATAATAGATAGAAAAAATAAGAAGACCATCGCCACAGATCAAAAAATATATGCATTTAGAGTATATTAACACTTCCCATACTATTTGACAAGCACTAGCCGACATGTTGTAATTTTTTATCAAAATATTTGAAACTCACCATAAAAGTATATTTTCAACAAAAAAATGCAACACTTGTATAAGAAGTGTTGCATTTCTGCCTTACACTTTATATATCGGTTCCAGTGTCAAATACTTTATAGCCGAAATGAAAAATTTTTTATTTTTTTCTTACCTCACAGTTGCACGTTCAAATAAACCATATCTTTATCCTCCTGCTCGATGCACAAATACTTCTTCGTGACGCGGTATGACGAATGATTATATAATTCCATGAGTAATGCCGGCTGGACTCCCTGTTTCCATGCATGATAACCAAAAGTCTTGCGGAGCGAATGGCAGCTAATATGCTCGTCCAGCCCTGCATACTCCGCTGCCTCTTTCATAATACGGAATGCCTGCGAACGGGAGAGGTGTGCTTCTGTCTTTCTTCCATTATCAAAAAGATATTGTTCCTCACCTGTGCGACTGCTTTTACCCTGATAAACAGTCAGTACATTGCGCACACTGGCATTGACCGCTACGCTGCGCTCTTTGCCAGTCTTGTGTTCTATGACACAAATATGATCCTTGAAACAATTTTTCTTTTCATTATATACGTCGCTCCATTTCAGCAACAATAAATCACTGATTCGGAACGCCGTATTTAGTCCAAGAATAATCATCGTGTAATTCCGGTACTCCGGCTTTACCGTCAAATAATACTCTTTGAATTTTTCCAGTTTCTCTTCACTTTTAATTGGATACGTTGTGCTCATATTCATTCTCCTTTGCATTTGATTTAGTAGTTTCCTTATCAGTATACA
>JAMPGN010000233.1 GCA_023663915.1 Eubacterium sp.
CCTCCAGATACAGCAGCAGCTCCAGAATCTTAATCTTAAAATAGGGCCGCTTGATCTTTTCCGGCACCGCGTACAGTTCCCCAAAAATATGCTCGATGGAGCCGTCGCCATGCACCACATAAGGGTAAATACCGCTGCAGAACTTTTCCTGCAATGCCCGCAGGTTCACGGGAAAGTCCTTAACCTCCTGCGGCAGGGATCTGCAGGCAGCATCCATATCAAAAGACACCATTGCGCCATGGTAATGGGAAAGGGGCATCTCAAAATGCCCGGTGTGGGTAAGCCTGCGGTCAAGCTTCAGATCCCCCGCCTCCACATAAGAATAGGCGTCATCCGCCGCCGGATACTCCAGCCGTCCTTCTTGGCAGTGGTCGATGCAAAAGATGTTCCTGTCCGGTTTGAAGTTGCTGTCATAATAACGGATATGGAAATCGTTATAGGAAAGGCTGACTCCCGGAAAAACTTCATAGACGGTAATCGTCCCATCCCCCGTTTCATTCCGCAGCTGATACACGCTGCACCCGCCCGTCATCTTCCCCACCTGTAAACGGCAAGCCGGTTATTTAAGTCCTTCGCGATTACGCTCCCGATCTTTCCTACAAGCGTATATTTTTTCATCTCGTCCCAGAAGCTGTTCTCCCTTACCAGTTCCAGTTTCGGATTAAGTTTTAGCAGATCCCTTCCCGTTTCCGTTCCCCAGCCAAACTTCGCTTTGGTATGTTTTACCGTATCATGCATTTTTTCCTTCATCATCTTCGGATGCATCAGCTCCGCCAGCAGGAATCCCCTGTCAAAAGAATCCGTGATGTTGTGCAGGATCGTACCCACCTGTTCCTTTGAAAAATACATGAGCAGCCCCTCGGCGATCACGATCACCACATTCGCTTTCGGGATATCCATGATCCAGTCTGTCTCAAGAATATCCCCAGCCAGCATATGCTCACGCTCCGTTTCCGTAAAAACCTTCTTCCTCACCTCTATGGAATCCGGAAGGTCTACATTGAACCATCTTACTTTTCCGTTATCCACCCGTGAAAAACGGTTATCGAGTCCGCAGCCGATATTGAGGCAGACCGCATCGGGGTATTTTTCCAGCAGTTTTTTCAGCGTCCTGTCAAACAGGATCGTCCTTGCCACCACGCCTTCATGGGAAAAGAACTTATCGATATCTTTTGGGTCAACCGCCAGCGTTTCTATGATCTCCACCGCTTTTTCATCATGGATGCGCGCATTTTTCCGCTTCGTCTCATTTGCTCTGACCGCAAGTGGAATCAGAGCTGTTTCCTGCACATCGCCTAATTGTAAATCCATCTTGTCCTCCTTCTCCTGTCCTTGGTTCGTTCCTGATCCATGCGTTCCGCCCCTTCCGCAACGATAAGATTCCTGCCCATATATCCGTTTTACCCCTCCACCTAAAAAGTTCCCTCTTTTCATGCAACAGGTTCACAGATCCATTCCAAAGCTGTTTTCAGATCATGACCGCGAGTTTTGCAAGTACCGCCGCCACAGGAAGATAGACAACCGTCATGATGAGCCTTTCTGTCAAAACGAATTTCAGATCTTTCACATGGGACATATCTTCCATGCCAATGATTACCCGGAACCTGTCAAACCGCACCCATATCTCATCCACCACGATGCCGTCATACCAATTCATTGCCTCAAGGAAAATAACCGCGCGGATAAACGCAGTCTTAAAGTCGGAAATGCCGCTCGGTTTCGGGACGCGGACATTCCTGTCATTGCCCTAGAAGCCTTCATTCCTGAAACTGTTTCCGATATTTCGCCACCACAGTTAGCAAACACTAACTCCCAATCAAGTAAAAACGGCTACGCCGTTAGTAGCCGCTAACTATTTTCAGTATACTCCATACCATGAACGCTTGTCAATAGGGCACATTGATCCATTCTACAGATTCATAAGCGCAGACCGGGCGTCATACTGGCAAGGAGCCTTCGGTTCCCTTAACCTTTGGCTTTCGTACTTGAGGCAACGCCACGGCTGCTGCCATCCTCCCCGCCTCAGACGGGGAGGAAAATACGGTTTCATTTCATCAGCATACCGCTTTCCAGACGATAGGTCAGATCCACCAGATCCAGCACCCGCTCATCATGCGTTACCATTACAGCAGCTTTATTATGCTTTTTTACTTCCATCCGTATCATCTCCACTACCTGACGTCCCCGCGCGCCATCGAGGCTTGCAGTAGGCTCGTCGGCAAGAATGATATCGGGGTCATTCACAAAAGCTCTCGCAATTGCAACGCGCTGCTTTTCGCCGCCCGACATTTCCGAAGGATACTGATCCCGGCATTTTGCTATATCAAGTTCAGAGAACATCTCATCAATATTGACCCTGCCCCTGTTTTCCTTTGTCTGGAACATCGTAAGCTGCTCTTTTGCCTTCAAATAGGGCAGAAGCTGGTGGCTCTGGAAAATAAATCCAATATGTTCCTGCCGGATTTTTGTCCACTCCCGCTTTCTTGTGGCAGAAACATCCTTGCCGGCAATCGAAACCGTTCCAGAATTTGGCGACAGAAGCATCCCCGCTATCGTAAGAAAGGTACTTTTCCCCGAACCGGAAGGTCCGACAATCGCAATAAACTCACCCCGCTTCACCTTCAAGGATACATCGTCCAAAACAACATTCTTACCCATACCATCCTGATATGCTTTGGTGATATGTTCCATCTGCAATACATAGCCGCTCATTCGTCCGCACCTCCGATCACCTTCATTGGGTCAACATGGGATATATTCAATATGGAAATCAGACTGCTCACAATGGAAATCAAAATAAACGCCACTGTAACCAGACACGCACTGCCGCCTTTCAAATAAAAAGGCATGGTTTCCGGAAGCGCCGCAGCCATTGCAAAGGTCAGCAGATTCGCAATCGCAGCACCGCATACCGCGATGATACATACCTGACTCGCCGCAATCCCAGCAAGACGCCTCATCCCCAGCCCGATCGCCTTCATAATGCCGAACTGCCTGCGCTTCTGCAGCGTGAGAATATAATAGAACACGCCGATAATCGTGGCGGATACCACAACCAGCACCCATACAATCATCGAGATCGTCATGTGTTCTGCCTTGTAAGAAGGGACATTTTCGATAATATCCGCTTTGGCGACGAGCTCTGTCCCCTCCAGCGCAATATCCGCCACATGACCGCCTTTCAGCGCAATGGCGTGATATTCTTTTTCATACGCCGGATTTAATAATGTGCGTAATTTCGTGTAAGTTTCTGTCGTGATAAAACCGATCGATGTATGTCCATACATCTGGTCTTCCACAAATCCTATTACTGTGAACTCCAGTTCTGTGGAAGAATCCAGCACCGTGTCGCCAATTTCGATCCCATCCAGAGCGAAATCATCGTCCAGCAGAATCGGATTTTCCGCATCTGAACCGGCAAATTGTACGCCCTCCGTCACGACAGGTTCCAAAAAGTTCCCCGCCTCGATTGCAAAATAAGTAATATTCAACTTTTCCTCATCACCCTGCCTCGACAGATACATCCGCTGTATATCCAGCGTCGCAAGTTCCGCATCCGTCTGTGCCATTAATTGGTCGTACACCTCCGTATCCAGACCAGAAACCGTAATCAAATCCTCAGCGGAATCACTGAGCAGAAAATAGTCCGCATCCATATTGTCGATGCCGGAAATGACCGCCCGCCCTAGCCCTTCCGCCAGACCGGACAAGAACAGAACCATAAACATAAGCAGAACAATAAGAAGCTCAATCAACAGATACTTCTTTTTACCATACATCAGCTCTTTCCATGCCATTTTCATGGGTATGCTACCTCTCTTTCCTTATTTCTCAATACAAAAAAATAGCACAGTTCTATGACCTGTACATGACCTTTCTGTTCTGCCTGCCAAAAACATAATATTTCTGCGAATTATACTGGTCTAAACCGCAAAAAAGTTCTGCGCGCAGTTATATCTATCGATCGTCCGGTTATTTTCGTATATGTACTGTCATTTTTGTACCGCTTCCCGCATTGCTCTGGCACTCAATACTCCCATTCAGCAGTTCCAAAATCCGCTTTACAATAGAAAGCCCCAGCCCGTTCCCGTCTTTTTTATGTGATTCTTCACACTGGTAAAACGCATCAAAAATATACCCCTGCTTTTCCAGCGGGATGCCGATTCCCTCATCCTGCACAGAAACCGTAATACCATGCGGCTCGTTCTGACCGGAAATGTGAATGACAGTTCCGTGTTCAGAATATTTCATAGCGTTGTCTATCAGATTGAGCCATATCTGCTGTAATAGGTCAGGGTCGCTATCGACTGACATAGGCGGCAGCTCCAAATCAAATTCGTGCTCCCGCCCTTCCCATTTTTCTGACAAAAGAATCACACACTTACGGATCTGCTCATCCACCTCTACCTGTTCGTGTCTTGTGACAAGTTCCTGATTTTCCAGCCTCGACATACGCAGCATGTTCTCGCATAGTCTTGAAATACGCGCCGCTTCGTCATAGATAAGCGACAGGTATTCCTTCCGTTCTTCCGGCAGGACATTATCCTCCAGCATCATTTCTGCAAAACCCATCAATGCGGATACAGGCGTCTTTATCTCATGGGATACGTTGCTTACAAACTCTTTCCGCATATAATCCATTCCTGCCAGCTCAGAAGCCATACGATTTACATTTGCCTCCAATTCATCAAGCTCATGTACATACGCCGCATCTTTGCCAGACCGTGGCGCGCGGGGGATTCTGACCTCAAAATCACCCTTTGCAATCTGGTTCACGGCATGATTTACTTTCTCAATAGGTCTTACAAAATATATCGTTCCATGGTAAAGCGCTATGCCACCAATAAGCATGGTAAGCGAACATACAAGCAGGCATAAGAATATCACTACGGGTATCGAAAGCTCGCCGTGATATAAAAAAACCGTTCCCAAAATGACCAGCCCGCATGAAAGCAGGCACGCCGTACACAATGTAACAATAGATACGACAGCAAAATAGATCCTAAGGCGTAGCCTGTACTTTTTCTGACGTTTCATTGCCGCCCCTTCTTCCTTTCCTCGCCGCTAAATCCTATTTTCTTTTATCCATTCTGAAAGACTGCCTTATAGCCAAGCCCTCTGACCGTTATAATTTCAAAATCGGATACACCCTCAAATTTTTTGCGCAGCTTTTTGATATGGGCATCCACATTCCTTTCATCGGTATCGGAATCCACACCCCATATTTCATCCAGAAGTTCCAGACGTGTAAAAATCTTGTTTGGATTATTGAGGAGTTTAAACAGCAGATAGAACTCTTTGGGCGGCATTTCCCGTACCACGCCATTCACCGTGACCGTCAGCCCCGCATAGTCAAGCTTTGTATTCCCAATTGTAATATGTTTTTTGTTTTCAAGCTGTGCGCGGCGTAAAAGTGCTTTGACACGAAGGATCATTTCTTTCAGATTGATGGGTTTTATCATATAATCGTCAGTTCCTGCCACAAATCCTTTTTCCATATCCTCCAACTGGTCTTTTGCGGTTATCATCAAAATAGGAAGATCATACTGTGTAGTCCGCAGCAGCTTCGTAAGCTCATATCCATCCATTTTAGGCATCATAACATCGCTGATGATAAGGTCAATATGCTCTCTATCCATCACTCCAAGGGCTTCCTCGCCATCAAAAGCGGGAATGGCTTTGAATTGTTCTTTATTTAATTTGGCACATATCATTTTATTGAGGGAAGTATCATCCTCCACAACTAATATGGCGAACATTTCCGTTCTCCTTTCCGCTATTTTATATTATCCCTAAAATGTGACCTCAATATGACCATCACATAATTTCCTGCCGCCTCCCGCTCAAAAAAGCTGCAAATGTATATTTCGTTTGATCAGATCCGGTTATCTTTGCCATAAGCAACTCCTTGTTATTTTTCATCTTTCTTTGCAGAACGATATAATATATGCAGCATAAATCCGATCTTTTTTTCGGGATACTTCCCTCTGTAAAGCTCTGTTTTTCATTCAACATATTAGAACTCATAATGCTTCGGCTCTTCTGTAAAGGAGCAGATATCCGCCTTTGCCAGATAATACGTTCCACATTTCTTCAAAAACTCAAATACTTCCTGCATCTTGCTGCCACCGTTCGTTGTAATATCAAGCATTACATCGTAAAAAACGTCTGTTCAAGATAAAAAGCACCGCGGAAAATGCATAACTCCCCTCTTTTATAAAAGAAAAATCTCTAAAGAAAAAGAGCCTTAACATCACAGTCAAGGCTCTGGTAAATCTTTCCTAA
>JAMPGN010000234.1 GCA_023663915.1 Eubacterium sp.
GCAGATTGTACAAAAAGTTCTCTTGTGTCGGGTTTCGTCGAATGGATTTTCTAAGCATTCCGATATAAGCTGTGACACCGGACGCAACCGCCCTCAACGCGCATCCATGCGCGATTCGGTCTTTTCGGGACATCCATGTCCCGAAATTGCTATTTCATAGACGGAATACTAAGAAAATCTCAATCTCCTTCACAGGACAACTGCGTGAACTTTTTGTACAATCTGCCAGTCAAAGTTTATTGAAAAAGCTTTTGACACTTGAACCACAAAAGTATGGAAAGAAATTATTTTTGAGTTCCTTTAGAGATTATTTAGAGAAAAGGCTGGTATGATGGTAGCTGTAAGGACAAAACAGAGGCTCATTCACAAGGCAGAACAGGACAGACCGCAGAAAGACAGGGGAAAAGAAGAACATGAAAAGATATCAATACAGAAAATTTATCACAACAGCGATAACGTTTATGATGATTGCTTTATTTCTCAACGGATGCGCGGGCAGCGGTGAGCGGATGGCAGAGAATGGTACGGACAACACAGACAGCATAACGCAAGGCGGTGCGCAGTCACAGGAACAGTCCGCAGATGGTATGGCTATGGGGCGGTATATCGAGGAAGTTCTGGATCTGTCGGATATGTTAGACGGCTATCGGGAGCAGCTTTTCAAGTTACAGAGTGAAAAGATCGTGATTACGCGCCCTATGGGGAATCTGCAGAAGTCCGAAGACGGTGGCGCTTCATGGCAAGCAGAAGAGGCGGAATGGTTGGACGACTTATTTCAAGAAGGGAAATATATCGATTACTACGCGGTCGGTGCAGACGGTACGATCGGCATCGTATATGATGATACGAGGACGGCGGAGGATAGCGGAGATACAGATAGTGATACAATTACCAATCGACAAGAGAACAATGAAAATATGCAAGAAACAGATGTGTCGGCTGGGGATTTGTCAGATCAGGATAGAACAGATAACGATACTGCAGAAGATTCCGGGAAAACAACCATTAAGAAGGGAACCGAAGAAGATTTCTGGGGATATCACAACACGGCTCTCATCGTGAAACCTGACGGCACGCAGATTCCGGTCACACTCCCCGGAGAAGACGAACGACCGGCGCATATCTGGATATCGGACGACGGAAAGGTTTTTGTGGGGACGGATGGAGAGAAATTATATGAAATCGGAGAGGATGGCATTGGGAAAATATACTTGACGCTGGAGGCGGCGCCCCAACTCATACAATTCCAAGGAAATTACATGATTGTGGATGGCTGGGATTATGACGGTCTGCTCATCTATGATATGGAGGCAGAAGAATACATCGAGGATCGTGTGCTGAATGATTTTGTGCGAGATAATTACGGAGACAGGAGTTTTAACGGCGGAAGCTGGTATGATATGTATTTCTTTCTAGGAGAAGAAAATGTTCTTTATCTGGCGGGAAAATGCGGAGTACATCGCCATGTACTCGGCGGAAGCGCCATGGAGCAGGTGATCGATGCAAATTTGACGACTTTTGGCAATCCAAGTTATAGACTGCTTGGGATGACCGCAATCGGAGGTAATGAGTTTCTAGCGCTTTTTACCGATGCGCGGCTGGTGCGTTATACTTACGATTCGACGGTGCCCACCATGCCGAATGAGAGAGTCAAAGCGTACAGCCTTGAGGAGAATACAATGCTTAGAAATGCGATCGCCCTGTATCAGACAGATCACCCGGAAGTCTATGTGGAGTACGAGAACGGTATGGAAGAGGGCAGCGCCGTGACCAGAGAGGATGCATTAAAGAAGCTGAATACGGAAATTATGGCGGGCGAGGGTCCCGATTTGCTCATACTGGATGATATTCCAGCGGATTCCTATATGGAAAAAGGATTGCTCAAAGATTTGTCGTCGTTCGTCGATGGTCTAAATGGGGATGAAAAGCTGTTTGACAATATAGTAGACGCATTCCGGCAAGATGGAAAGCTTTATACAATACCGTGTGAAGTGAGTTTTCCCATGATTATGGGAAAAGAAAAATATGTTGCGAAGATGACCGATTTAGAAGGACTCGCTGACGGAATAGAAGCGCTCAGAAAAGATAATCCGGGTAAAGACCTTCTGTATCTGTGCTCCCCGAAAGCGATCCTGAAAAATTTTGTAACCGCGTCTGCTCCGGCATGGATGACAGACGATGGAGAGCTTAACCGGAAGGCGATTGAGGAGTTTTATATACAGATGAAGAGAATCTATGATGCACAGATGGAAGGGCTACCGGAGGAGATCATTCGGGAGTATGAACGGAGGGATGAAGAGAATATCCAATATTATGACAAGAAGATAGAAGACCAGAAATATTATATGTTCGACATGGATGAATTTCATTATCTCATTGCACAAAACAGGCAGCTTTTGGCGGGTATCGTCGGATATGCATATGCCTATGCGGAATTGACATCGGTGCAGAGGATGGATGGATTTGAAGATGATGTGATCGTGCCTATGTGTGGAACCAGCAGTCATGTATTCTGCGTGCAGACATTGGCGGGCATCAATGCATCTTCGGACAATACGGCGCATGCAGAAGGACTGCTTAAGCAGTTGCTTGGGGCAAAGAAGATTAGTAGTCTCGGATTTCCGATCAATCAGGCGGCATTTGAAAAAGAATTATATCCCGATGATGAGGTGTCTCCGGACGAGAGTTATTCTACGCTTGGTTATTTGCTCGAAGACGGACAGTATTTTGAATGGTCCATCTATTGGTTTGATGACGTTATGGCGGACGAACTGCGAAACAGAATGAAGACGGCGGACACGCCTTATGTGGAAAATACAACGCTGGAAGATGCCGTGTTTCGCGCAGGCGTTCAGTATATGAACGGAGAGGTCGGGCTGGATGAAGCGGTGGCGGATGTGGAGAAGAGGATGGAGATTTATCTCGCAGAGTAAAAAAACATGGAGTTGCGCTAAGACTGCAAAATACGCAGTCTAAGTGCAACTAGGCCATGTTTAGAAGAATGCTGCTTGCGCATGCATTCTTCCGGGGTTGTGAAAGGGGTAAGTATATGAAAGTACGTAGAGGTGGTATGAGGAGTCATAAGGATACGCGGGCATTTTTCTTATTTTTGATGCCTAGTCTGCTGGGGGTTGCGGTTTTTGTGGTATTGCCGTTTATGGATGTGCTTGTGCGCTCTTTTCAAACGGTGGTGACAAAACAGTTTGTGGGATTTCAGAATTATGGGACGATCTTTGCGAACCAGGCGTTTCAGTTGGCGGTTAAGAATACGGTTCGTTTTACACTTGTCTGTATTCCGCTGCTGGTGATAATTGGCTTGTTGATTGCGTTACCAGTTAGCAGGTTGAAGAGTGCGGGCATGATCAAGTCATTATATCTGTTTCCGCTTGCCATGCCCACGGCGACGGTGGTCATTGTATGGAAAATGGTTTTTTATAAGCAGGGTTTTCTAAATCTGATACTGACACGGCTTGGCGGATGGACAGGGCTGTGGGGTGAGGTGCATACAGATTATCTTGGCAGCAGTGCTTCTTTCTGGGTTCTGGTGTTCAGTTATATCTGGAAAAATGCGGGATATACGATTGTTTTGTGGTTAGCGGGGATTTTGGGGATACCGAATGAACTGCTAGAAGCGGCGAAGGTGGACGGAGCGAACGAGCGGCAGTGCTTTTTCAAAATCACGCTTCCGAATCTGAAAGGAACGCTCTATACGATTGTGATTTTGTCTTTCTTAAATTCTTTTAAGATTTACCGGGAGGCGTATCTGGTGGCAGGGGCTTATCCAGCACAGGAGATGTATCTTTTACAACATTTGTTCAATAATTGGTTTGTGAATCTTGATTTTGACAAGATGGCGGCGGCAGCCGTATGCGTGGGTGGGTTTTTGTTTGTGGTTATTATGTTGCTGCAAAGGATGTGGGATAAGACATGATGATAAAAGGTTTACATAAATTTAGAAATATAAAAAAGGGAGTCATTGTTTTCCTAATCTTAGTTCCGACGGTGCTTGTCTGTCTGCCAATTATTTTGTTGGTGACGGGGTCGGTGATGAGCAATGGGGAGCTGCGGCAGCATCTTTCGCCGGTGTTTTCCGATGCGCTTGATTATATTAGTTGGAAGATCGTGCCGGATTACCCGACTTTTGAGAATTATGGAAAACTTCTTTTTATGACGCCGCAGTTTTTTGTATTGTTCTGGAACTCGATCAAGATGGTGGGTTGTATATTGGCGGGCCAACTGCTGATAGGAGTCCCGGCGGCGTGGGCTTTTGCGGTGTATAAGGTGAGGGGAAGCCGGGTGCTTTTTGCACTTTATATTGTGTTGATGCTCCTGCCTTTTCAAGTGACGATGCTTTCAAGTTATCTGGTGCTTAATCGGCTGGAATTGCTGGATACACAGTGGGCGATTATTTTGCCGGCGGTGTTCTCTACGTTTCCGGTGTTTCTTGCTTACGGTGGTTTCCGGTGTATTCCTATGCAACTGCTTGAAGCAGCGAGGATTGACGGGGCGGGAGAGTTTAAGATCTTTTGCAGGATCGGATTGCCGCTTGGGAAAAGTGGGCTTTTGTCGGCAATGGTGTTAGGATTTCTGGAATACTGGAATATGATGGAACAGCCGATGGCTTTTCTGAAAGACAAGTCGCTGTGGCCGTTGTCATTGTATCTGCCGGAGATCACATGGGTGCAGGCGGGATATGCGTTTACAACGTCGATCATCACATTGATACCGGCGGTGTTCGTGTTTGTGTGGGGGCAGGATTATCTGGAACAGGGGATTATTTTTTCGGGACTGAAAGAATAGTATCGGCTGGACTTATAATAAGATATGGAGGCGGTAACTTTGCGTGATAATAGGAAAAAGAGGATTATGGCGGGATTTTTTATCTTTTTGGGAGTGATGTGGTTGTGTACGGTGATTTCTAAGAGCATTTATGCCTCAAAACTGCCGATTGTATCGACGGAATCGATTCAGCAGAAATACGTGGAACATATTGTGAAGACGGACGGGATTGTGATTGCAGGGGAGAAAAGCCCGGTCACTGTGCTTGGCGGTCTGCGGGTGGATGGGCTGGCAGTTCAGGTGGGCGACCGAGTGGAAGAAGGCGATGTGCTTTTTACAATCGATTTGGCAGATCTGGCGGAGATGATGAGTGAAAAGCAGATGGCGATCGCCAAATTGCAGACGCAGATCGATACGATCCTAGAGAATGAGGAATTGGCGCGGCAGAAAAGGGAATTGGAGGAACAGCGTGCCAGAGAAGATTATGATGCCTTGGCAAGGCGTGAAGATACACTCGTTGGAAGAGGTGCGGAGGAAGTCAACCAGGCGGAAAAAGATTTGGCGGATAACGGGGATGATGAGGCACTGAAGGATGCTTTGCAGCAGGCGGCATATGCGGAAGCGGACGCAAAGTGGCAGAGAGAAACCGCAATGAAAGAGGCGGCAAGAAAAGTGGAAGACATCACCGCGCCTGAAAATGCGGATTCTACGTTGGAAGTCAGCCGTCTGGAATTGTCTGATCTTTGGGAAGAACTGTCGCGTTTTCAGAAGATCAAAGATGCGGAAGGCAGAATTACCGCGCCTATGAATGGGATCATCACGGATATCTCTATCATCACGGGTGGAAGAACTTCCGATTCGGCGGTTATGCTTCTTGCGAATGATTCCGTACCCTGTCAGTTCAAGACGGTTCTCACGCAGGAGCAGAAAAAATACGTAGGATTAAACGACGATGTCACACTGAAATTGGACGGCAGCAGTAGGGAAAAAGAAGCGACAGTGGATTATCTGTCTGAGAGCAGTGCCATGCCCGGAAGTTACGAGGTCTACATCGATCTTCCGGAAAGAACGGGAGTGCCGGGGTTATCCGGGACGATGAGCCGTGCGGAATCGGGGGAGAAACATTCCTGCTGTGTCACACCGACGGCTGTGTACAAAGAGGGCGCAAGATCCTATGTCTATGTGGTCAAAGAACGCGACGGCATTCTCGGCAAAGAATACTATGCGGAGCAGGTCAATGTGAGAGTATTAGATGAAAATGAAAGCTGGGTCGCATTGGAGGGCGGTCTGGACAATGACAGCGTCATTATCACTTCTTCCACCAAAAAGGTGGAGAATGGAGATGTCGTCAGGCTGTCCGAAGATTAGATGATAAAAATATACTCCCTTTTCGGAAAAGTGTTCCCACTCTTATTAGCTTGAACTAACCTGTATACTCATACATTTCTTAATTTTTCAAGCAATTTGAGCAACTGTAAACCGAAAT
>JAMPGN010000235.1 GCA_023663915.1 Eubacterium sp.
ATAGATATCCTTCAAACGAGAGCGATCTCTCTTAAACATCTCAAAATACGCTCCGACATGATGAGCCAGCGTGACCGGCTGCGCCTTCTGCAAATGCGTAAATCCCGGCATGTATGTGTCCGTATTCTCTTCCATAATATGAAGCAGCGTGCACAACAATTCTTTCAGTAGTTCGTCCACATGGAGCACTTCCAACCTGACATACAGCCGCATATCAAGCGCAACCTGATCGTTACGGCTCCTGCCGGTGTGCAGTTTCTTGCCGGCATCCCCGATACGCTTAATCAGATTCGCCTCCACGAAACTATGTATATCCTCATACTCTTCCGTGATCTGCAGCCGCCCTTCCTCGACGTCTTTGCGGATTCCGGTGAGTCCTTTTAAAATTGCATCCTTCTCATCCTTCGTCAGAATGCCCTGCTTTGCCAGCATGACCACATGCGCAATGCTGCCCTCGATATCCTGTCCAAAAAATTTCTGGTCAAAGGAAATCGACGCATTGAAATGATATACCAGTTTGTCCGTCTCTTTCGTAAAGCGGCCGCCCCACAACTGTGCCATGCCATAGTCCTCCATTTTGTTAAATCTGAATTTGATGATACCACAAAAAAATCTCCTTTTCAATCATAATGCTTTTCTTTTTCATACAAAAACACATTTTTTTTAATCATTCATACAATAACGTATAACCATAAGGAGTTGTTATTCTATGCAGCCATTATTATCCTTACAGGATATCTCCTATTCTTACCACAATCTGAAAGGGGAAACTCCTGCTCTTGCAAATATATCTTTTGAAGTATCCGAAGGGGAATTTCTGGCGATTGTGGGACCCAGCGGATGCGGCAAATCCACGCTTCTGTCGATCATAGCCGGCCTGCTCGCCCCCGAAGAAGGGACTCTGTTCTATCAGGGCAGACCGCTCGCTGACTGTGACCCGGATCATACCGTCCGGATCGGCTATATGCTTCAGCACGACCATCTGTTTGAGTGGCGCACCATCTATCAGAATGTGATCCTCGGCTTAGAACTCAATCATAATCTGACATGCGCCAACCGCGATTATGTCTTAAAACTTCTGGAAGACTATGATCTTTATGCCTTCAAAGACAAGAAACCTTCCGAATTGTCCGGCGGGATGCGGCAGCGCGCCGCACTCATACGCACCATGGCGATTCACCCGGATCTGCTTCTTCTCGATGAACCCTTTTCCGCACTGGATTCACAGACAAGACTGAACGTCTCCGCAGATATCGCGCATATTATCCGCAAGACGGACATGACCGCAATCCTGATTACGCATGATCTCGCTGAGGCGATTACGCTGGCAGACCGTGTGCTCGTCCTTTCCAAAAGACCCGCCTGCATCAAATGTGAAATGCCGATTCGATTTGAACTTGACCGCCATGATCCCATGGCGATTCGGAATACTGCGGAATATCAACTCTATTTCAACCAACTGTGGGAGGTGTTGACGAATGAACAAACTGTTTTCCAGCCAACCTGAAAAACCTTCTGAGACTTTGTCCGAAAATCAATATCTGTTCCTAAAGGCACACAGACGGCATCATCATATCGTCAGCTTAGCCAGATTCCTTCTGATCGTGGCATTCCTAAGCCTCTGGGAGCTTGCCGCAAGAAAAGAATGGATCGATGTCTTCTTTTTCAGCAGCCCATATGGTATCGTGTCGTATCTGTATCAGATGATCGCAGACCGCTCTTTCTTCACACACACAGGCATCACCTTACTTGAAACGGTCGCCAGCTTTCTTCTGGTCACGCTGTTTGGTCTGCTTGCCGCGACGCTTCTGTGGTATATAAATGGTCTTGCCGAAGTCTTAGAACCCTATCTCGTCATCCTCAATTCCCTGCCAAAATCCGCGTTGGCGCCGCTTCTGATCGTCTGGCTCGGCACCGGGACAAACACAATTATCGTCGCCGGTATCTCCGTCGCCATCTTCGGCTCAATCATCAACCTCTACACCGGATTTACACAGGCGGATGCCGAGATGCTGAAACTCATTTACACATTAGGCGGCAGCCGCAGGGACGCTTTTGTCAAAGTGATTCTGCCGAGCAGTGTACCGTTAATCCTAAGCAATTTGAAAGTCAATATCGGATTGTCCTTGGTAGGCGTTATTATCGGTGAGTTTCTCGCCGCGAGGCGCGGGCTGGGATATCTGATTATTTATGGGTCGCAGGTGTTCCAGCTAAACATGGTAATCACTTCCATTATCATCCTGTGCGCTATTGCCATGGTCTTCTATAAACTGATTCAGAACATGGAGCACTATTATCGTAAGAAGTATTGATGCGCATTAAAACATTTGACCATATTAGTCAATTTTTACGACATATATCCATGTACAAAAAAGAGCAGACTCAAAATGAGCATAGGAATTTCCTATAGAAATTCGGATGTCAGAAGTTCTATGATATAAGTTGTGGAGGCAGATTGCACAAAAGAGTTTTTGGCATCCGAATCCTATAGAATAGAAAAGTGCCGCATAACACTTTGTGATATGCGACACACTACATAATCCTTATTTCGTTCTATATTTTCTATCCTCTACTTTTCGTCCCATTCTCATCCCACAACACAGTCTTCCCCGTCCGCAGGGACTCCTGTACCGAAATGATCCTCTGGTTGCGCGACCCCCGAAACTGCAGGCTGATATCCTTCTGTTCCATGAGAAACTCCCCGTCTATGAGCACATCGATATAAGACAGAAATTCGCGCATATCTTCCCACTGCACACAGAATTTGTCCAGAATATCTTCCTCAAACCGATACCCCGTATAACACCAGATATCTTTTTTCGGATATCTCTCTTTCACCGTCCGCACAAATGGTAAGAGCGCTTTCCAGTTTGCATACTCAAGCGGCTCCCCACCGAGCAGCGTAAGCCCCGCAATGTAACCGGGTTTAAGGTAGTCAAGTATCCTCTCGCGCACGCCCTCATCAAAAGGCTCTCCGTAGGCAAAATCCCAGGTCATCTCATTGAAGCAGCCCTCACAGTGATGCGTGCAACCGCTCACAAAGAGAGTCACCCGCACGCCGGAACCATTGGCAATATCACAATTTTTGATCTCCGAATAATTCATAGAAAGCCTCTTCCATCACAGATGCAGCACCCGCTCCTTGATCTCCTGCGTGCGCCCCTGATTCCAGAATTGCGTGCCGATATACCCGCAGGTACGCCTCGCAACATTCATCTTATCCTGATCCGTATTTCCACAGTTCGGGCACTGCCAGATCAGCTTGCCATCCTTGTCCTCAACGATCTGGATCTCCCCGTGATAATCACAGCACTGGCAGTAATCGCTCTTGGTATTTAACTCCGCATACATGATATTGTCGTAAATGTACTGCATCACCGACAGCACCGCATCCAGATTATTCTCCATGTTCGGCACTTCCACATAGCTGATCGCACCGCCCGGCGACAACTCCTGGAATTGTGACTCGAACTTCAATTTATCAAAGGCGTTGATCTCCTCCGTCACATGCACGTGATAACTATTCGTGATATAGTTCTTGTCCGTCACTCCCTCGATCACGCCGAAACGCTTCTGCAGACATTTGGCAAATTTGTAAGTCGTGGATTCGAGAGGTGTCCCATACAAGCTGAAATCAATGTTCGTCTCCTCGCGCCACTCCCTGCAGGCGTTATTTAAGTACTGCATGACTTTTAGGGCAAAAGGCGTGCCTTCCGGGTCCGTGTGGCTCCTGCCTGTCATATATTTCGTGCATTCACACAAACCAGCATATCCAAGCGAAATCGTAGAATAACCGCCATAAAGAAGTTTATCAATCTTCTCACCTTTCTTAAGTCTTGCCAGTGCACCGTTCTGCCACAATACAGGCGCAACATCTGACGGCGTTCCTTTTAAACGGTTATGGCGGCACATGAGCGCCCTTTTGCACATATCAAGCCGCTCGTCCAGAACTTCCCAGAACTTCTTCATATCCCTTCCGGAAGAACATGCCACATCCACCAGATTCAGCGTGACAACGCCTTGATTAAACCGTCCGTAAAACTTCGGTTTGTCGTTCTCATCATGATACACGGTCAGAAAAGAACGGCACCCCATGCACGTATAGCAATTTCCGTCTTTTAACTTTTTCATGATTTTCTCAGAAATATAATCCGGCACCATTCTCTTGGCGGTGCACTTCGCCGCCAGTCTCGTCAGATACCAGTACTTGCTGTCTTCATGAATATTATCTTCTTCCAGCACAAAGATCAGTTTCGGAAATGCTGGCGTAATATAGACACCCTTCTCGTTCTTGACCCCCACGATACGCTGATTGAGCATCTCTTCAATAATCATCGCCAGATCGTCCCGAAGCTGCCCTTCCGGAACTTCATCGATATACATAAACACCGTGATAAAAGGCGCCTGCCCGTTGGTCGTCATCAGCGTGATCACCTGATACTGTATCATCTGGACGCCGCGCTTGATTTCATCCTTGACTCGAATCTCAGCGATCTGATTGATCTGCTCTTCACTCGCCACAACGCCGCTCTCCTTCATTTCCTGTCTAATCTCCTTGCGAAACTTCTCCCTGCTCACCTGTACAAACGGTGCAAGATGTGAGAGCGATATGCTCTGTCCACCATACTGGCAGCTTGCAATCTGCGCGACACATTGAGTCGCAACATTACATGCCGTCGAAAAGCTCTTCGGCGTATCGATCATCGTCTCGCTGACTACCGTGCCATTCTGCAGCATATCCTCAAGATTAACCAGACAGCAATTATGCATATGCTGTGCAAAGTAATCCGCGTCATGGAAATGCAAGATTCCCAGCTCATGCGCCTCCACGATATCCGGCGGCAGCAGGAAACGCTTGGTGATATCCTTGCTGACTTCTCCCGCCATATAATCACGCTGTACACTGTTGACCGTAGGATTTTTATTGGAATTTTCCTGTTTTACTTCCTCATTATTGCATTCGAGCAGACTCAAAATTTGTTCGTCCGTCGAGTTGGACTTTCTGATAAGCGCCCTCTTATAACGATAAGTGATATAATTTCTTGCCATCGTATATGCGCGGTATTTCATCAGTTGGTTTTCCACCATATCCTGAATCTCCTCCACGCTCGGGGAACGCCGCATTTCTTCACAATTCTTCGCCACTACCCCGGCAATCTCATCGATCTCGTCGTCCGTCAATTTGTCTTCCTCTTTGACGCTATTGTTTGCTTTACAGATTGCCGCCACAATCTTCTCCAAGTCAAAGTTTGCTTCCACACCGCTTCTTTTAATGATCTTCATTCCACCACACCACTATTCCCTTCCCAAACCTCGTATACACTATATTTTGTATGCCATATCCGAATCACGTACACTATATATTGTATCACCGAAAAAGACACTGTCAAGGTATTGTGTCTTTTATTTTCAATTTTTATTTTGACTGACTTAGTCGGTCGAATCCAACTTTCACATGAGGATATTCTTTTGTAAAACATTGCAGTGTTTCTCTGGCGTATTCCTCGCGTTCCATCCGCAGTTTATGCAAAACACCGTTCTTCGTCTCCAGCATCAGATAGTGCTCTTTTAGGAGAAACTCACCGCTCTCTCCACTCTCTTCGCGCAGATATGCTTTTGCGATCTCTTCATATGCAAAATATTTGATCCGGATAAAATAGCGGTAAAACAGATGGGCTTCTCCCATTCTCACCTCGCCCATGCGTCTGGCCGCCTTAAATTCATTCGTCAAAGATTCTTTTTCCGCTTCCGCACCTGCCAGACAGACAAATTTCATGATCTTCCTCATTTCCGCGCTGCTTTTGCGCACAATAAAGCCTGACAATCAAAAACAGCACACATGCCTATGCACGGTGCTGTCTTATCAGACAAGCTGGAAAAGGGACTTGAACCCTCGACCTACTGATTACGAATCAGTTGCGCTACCGACTGCGCTATTCCAGCATGTTCCTGCAACAAAGGTTATTATACTTGCTTATCGCCAATTTTGCAAGTATATTTTTAAATCTTCTTAGATTTTTAGATTGCTAAGATTCAGGGGTCAAAAGATCTATCGTATAAGTTGTGAAGGCAGATTGCACAAAAAGTTCTCTTGTGTCGGGTT
>JAMPGN010000236.1 GCA_023663915.1 Eubacterium sp.
CAGGACGGTTCTTGGCAGATTCTTCAATCGCATTGACAAACATCTCCACCTGTTCCTTGCCGGAAATGACAAAATTTTTTGTGATACTTGAAGTTGCCATAAAAAACACCTCCTTTGGTTAGTAATGCTATACTCTGCCTACAGATTATATCATGGCTCATCTTCAACAATTCATACTTTTCTATCTACATCTTATTATCTTATTGCGGTTAATGCAACAAAACTTTTATGAAATTTTCTATAATCCTCGAAAAACCGAATTGATATTTTTCACGACAATTGTTCCGTGGGATAACCAGCCAAGGCTATCCCACTTTCTATTCCTTACAAATAATTCCACCCATCGCCCGTCGCCACGTAATGCACCGGCACTTCATGCCTTACTAACTCCCCGATCCAGTCAGCGGCATAGCGCATACCGAGTTCTTCCATATTATAATGCCCGACGTTAAAGCACGCTTTTCCTTTGCCCATAAAAGCCGCGTCCCGGATGTAGGCGAGAATCGTCCACTCGATGACTTCGCCGGGAATGATCGCATCGATCTCTGCCTCTTCCATGCCTTTCATAATCTCCATGTCGTAGCTATGGTAAAAACCATCCTCTTTGATCTCATCCACCATGAAACTATTCGGATAAAGATGCGCGACAATCGCCACTCTGCGCATCATGTCTTCCGGGTGTCCCACAATCCGCACCCCGTTCATGCCTATTTTTTCTTTCAGGTGCGCACCGAGCGCGGCTACGGTACACTCCGGAATATCAAACACGTAGACGAACGGCAGGAGCGCACTTATTTCCTTATTATAATATTCTTCCCAACCAAGATATTTCATTACGCCCGTAAAGATCGAATCGGGTTTATGCGCGTGCATGTGATCGTGGTCGCGCCAGATCGTGATGCCGTGCTCCTTGATATAGGCTGCCTTCTCTTTTTGCACCTTATTTTCAAAATTACCTTTCCAACATGCGTAATCGGGTGTCTGGTAATAAACCGGTTCATGGACTACCAAGAGGTTACAGCCAAGCGCAACAGTCTTCTCAATCACTTCCATGGTCGGGACTAAAGCCGATACGATACCGGTGCACTCGTCTTCCTTTCCTGCCGATTTGTAGTCGTCGCACCCATCATAGTTCTCCAATTTCGGATGATACTCTAAAATTTTGTCAATCACTTCACTTTTTTTCATTTTATAATCCGCCTTTCTCTCATTTTGTAAATCTGCGCATCGTCATACATAAATCTACTTTATCATTTTTATATCCAATCATTCAACATGCTTGTCTCAACAACTCAGGATTTCTTAATTCCCTGCCTGCTCTCTGCGCTTCTTCAAGTCCGCCTGCACCTGCGGGAAGATCTTATCCAGATCGTAGAAAAGCATCAGAATAAGCCCCAGCACGCAGCAGATCAACGGCAGATAGCTAAAACAGACCTTGAGTCCCATAACCGCGCTGTCACTCTGCACGGCGGCATTCGCGTCGTATCCGCCCATTTCATTGACCCATCCGATGATTGCGCCTGCAAACCCGGCGGAGACTTTGGTAACAAAAGTCAATGAAGCCATCCCGACACCTTCCGCTTTCGTACACGTCTTCCACTCGCCAAAGTCGATTGTATCCGCGACAAGCCCATATGCCACCCCCGCGGCAAACCCGCCGCCGAGACCCTTGAGAATACTGCATACAATGAGCATTGTCAGGTTATTCCCCCAGATACATTGAATCACTCCGCTGACGCTGACCACAACAAGCCCGATCAGCATTGTATTCCTCTTCCCAATCTTTTTCATCGGAATAAAAGAAACGAAAAGGGCAATCATCTGCGTAATGGAAAAGAAATTCGCAAACTGCGCATAGTATGCGGTATCTCCCAGGACTCCCTTGGCAAAGTATAATCCTGCCCCACCCGTAAAAGCGGTGAAAAACATGACAAACAGGGCGGTGAACACTGCCAGCAGCCAATATTTATTCATAAAAAGTGAACTCATTTCCGTCTTGATGTTCAGCTTTTCCTTATGTTCCGCTTCAACGACTCTCTCCTTTGTCCCAAAGAAGCACAACAAATGGAGCGCAAGTCCCACCACCGCATAAATTCCGATCACGATCTGCCATGCCCTCTGGTCGCCGCCCAAAGCCTTTGTCGCGGTATCGACGGTGGACTGGACAAGCATCGTTCCGAGAGTCGCTCCGAAAATCACGAAGATTCCAAGGATTCCCCGCTCATACGGGTTTGCGGTGATATTGCAAGTCATCGCATTATAAGGCACATACAGCGCAGTCAAAAAGACAGCATTGCACAGATTATAAGTCAAAAAAACATAAACATACTGAATCACTTCCGTCGCTCCGCCCGGTACACAGACAAGCAGTATGCCACTGAGCGCAAAAGGGATACACATGCGCAGCAGCCACACTCTCGCCTTGCCATGCTTAGAATGCGTTCTATCCACGATCATTCCCATCACAATGTCCGTAAAACCATCAAAAACTCTGGATGCCAGTAAAATTGTGCCAATTACCCCAGCGTTGAGCATCATAACATCCGTATAAAAGAACATCAGAAAAGTAGCAATAATCGTATTAATCAGTGCAGTTCCCACGTTTCCCGCCATATATGCTGACCGCTCGGCAATACCGAGACTGGTATCCGGTTCTGTTGATCTTGTAAATAGTTTCATGATTGTATTTTCTCCTTTCCACGTTATCTGACCTTGCGGTAAATCATCTGCAGTTTATCTCTTTTCACCACATAGCCGCTGCAAAGCCCTTGATCTTCATACGAACCGGTCAATTTTCCTGCAAAAATATCCTCGCATATGGAAAGATAACGGTCGAACACATCTTCCCCTGCCGGGACTTTATGATGCGACGGAATAATCGCCTTTCCTCCTTTCTCCCGATAGAATTTCTGCATTGTGCGGATAGACTCCGCATACTCTTTCACACTCGTGGAATAGTCAAACCCCAGCAGGACTCCCTCTTCACAAGCCATATCCCCCACAAAAAAGAACTTGCTCTTCTCGTCAAAAAGGCAGATGCTTCCCGGCGTGTGCCCCGGTGTCTCAAGAAAAGATACTCTGCGATTTCCCAGCTCGAAATAACCACAATCGGGCAGCTCCTTATAATCCACGGGCGCGATGTGCAGACTCCTCTCCATGGGATCACGAAACTTTTTCAGTTTGAAAAGAAAACGTATCAGCGCATTCTGCTTTTCATAATTGGCAATCATACCCCTAAGACACTGGTAATCGGAGTGCTCCTTCGCTGTCTCCCTGTCCTTGCTAGATAGATAAACATTCTCAAACTCCGCGTTACCCCCGATGTGGTCAAAATGCCCGTGTGTGTTCACCACATCCACCGGAAGCGATGGCACCTGTTTCACATACTCGCTGATTCTGGTAGTCGAGTAACAGGTGTCGATCAGAAGCCCTCTCTTTTCCCCTACGATCAGATACGCATACACGTTGGCAACTCCCAGCCAATAGTATTTGATCTGATAAATACCATCTGTTATTTTTATGATTTCATTTTTGTTTGCCATGGTTTTCTCCTCATCCCACTTTCCTTCTTCCTACAGGCACTCGTCAAAGTTCATCTTTCAAAAGCCTATTTAAGACTGGCTTTTCATTTTCAATCTTATCCTGTGCAAAGACTTGATCGATAAACTCCGCCACCACTGTTGTATATCTCTCCAAGTCGCATATTTCCAGCGTGTGATCCCGCCCCGGAAAAAGCTCCATTCTGCTTAACGGATGCTTTAGCACCACCTTGATACGATGCGCCATTGCGACCGGCACAGTCCGATCCGCCTCACCGTGCAGAATGCAGACCGGAATATCTAACCCTGCCGCCACGTCGACTGGGTTATTCTTTCGGATATCGCAGCCGAGTTTCCTGCTCATCGCCACCACGATCGGCGTAAGAAATGGGTTGGGAATCGGCAGTAACGCTTTATAGAACGGCTGTAATACATCGATCACGCGATCCGGACTGCTGTCCTCGATGATCGCATCAACATGCCTCACATACTGCTGGCTGTTGAGAACGCTGATCGCGCCCATAGATGCGCCGAGCAATACGATTTTCGTGTCTTCGCCCAGCTTTTCCCGCACCCATTCGACCAGTCTAGCAACGTCCGTCCCTTCCTTGATGCCGAACCCGCCATGTGCGTCCTTACACACTCCAAATTTGCGCTGGTCAAACAAGATTGTCGAGAACCCAAGTTCACGCAAAATTGCCGTCTGGGAGACCATGATATATCGGTTCTGTCCAAACCCATGTGCTACGATCGCGCATCCTCTGGCATGTTCAAGCGGATGATATTCCGCCGGGATCTCGTGATCGCCGTTGCGCAGTACAAAATACTCTTTTTCCCACTTCTCGTAACTGTCATAGTCTGTATGTATGACTTCCCTTGCGTATTGACGGACTTTCTCTTCACTCGGCGCAAAAGCCTTGGGAACGCTGTAAACGAGTTTTCCGATAAAATATGCCATTGCGAGGCTGAACAGTAAGTATATGATTGCAATTCCTGCGACCACTTTCACCACTAACATATCCTCTCTCCTTAATCATCCTCTTTAAAAATCATCTGTGCGAAATCATACAAGCACCGTCTCCATACTTTCCATTCGTGATTCCCATCGTATACTTTTCTTTTGCACAGCAAATTATGGTTTTGCACAAATGCATCGTCCGCCTTGAAAAACTCATAAAAAATATCTTCCTCCCCCATCGCTCGGAAAAACAATTTGATATTTTCTTTGAAATTTTCCAGATTTTCCGCTGTCAGATGGCTCTGGTCGCCGGAAATAGCGTCTTGGACAAATCCACTGAACACGCCCACATAAGAAAATAACTCCGAATGCTCAAACGTTGTGATCGATGTCTGCAAACTTCCCATGGAAAGCCCTGCCATCGCCCTATGCTCTTTGTCCGCGATCGTGCGGTATCTGCCGTCCACATAGGGAATCAGCTCTTTTACTAGAAACTCGGTAAACTTGCGGAATTGAAGGACTCTATGCTTCTCATCCTCCTCATAGACCATGCCGTTTGCCATGACAACGATTGTGGGCACAGCCTTTTTCTCATAGATCAGATTGTCATAAATAAAATTCATGCGCCCCTGGCTTACCCAGCAGACTTCGTTTTCCCCGTGACCGTGCTGTAAATACAGTACCGGATACTTTTTCTCAGGCTGGCTTCTATATTCCGCCGGAAGATAGACCATGACGCGTTCCATCACACCTAAGGCTTCGCTTTCCAAATATTCGCTCACTACGCTCCCATGTGGGCACTGCATCGGCAGAAACGAAAAATCTTTTTCTGGAATTTCCACATAGTTGATGATCCGGTTTCCGCCGTATCCCACCGGAAGAAACTGCGAGATCACGTCCGAGCCATCGATTAGAACAGACAAGGCGATAAAACCGTCTCCCATAGCAAACTCTCCACACCAGAAACCGTCCTGTTTCTCCAGTTCATACTCCTGTCGATAATCCCTCAATGCCACTTTTTCTGCATTGGGATAAGAAAGGCAGAAACGGACTTTTCCATCCGGCATGACCGTATATGGCTGCGGCAGAATCTCTTTTGCCGGTCTGTCGAGCGCCACTTCGCCGTCTGTTGCCGGCGCTAACTTTGGTGCAAACGAAATCCAATCTGAATAATACATCTGGTTCATTTGTTTTCCTCCTTTTGTTTTACACGACTGTTGTTTGAATCAAATCTTACATGCCGTCTCCGGATTTCTCAATCCTTTTATGCATTTTGCACAAAAAAATCGGCAGAACGCACGATTCGCACGTCCTGCCCTATTAAAATTAGACAACAAATATATGGAACGTTAATCTGCTGTTCCACCTTTTTGGTGTTTTGGATGATCGCTGTGACCTGCGAGCATCGGCATTTTTTACTTTTTAACAGGTAACAGTAAATTCAAATTATAAGAATATTGCTAAATTGTCTTTTTTCGCATATAATATATTTGACATAGCAAGAATGGATTACCTTGCCAAGAGAGGAGAGGTTGGTTATGGCAACTTCAAGTATTTTTGCAAATATAAAAATAACTGAA
>JAMPGN010000237.1 GCA_023663915.1 Eubacterium sp.
CCTTCTTTTCCCAAAGACTCTCATAGATTATCATATAATTATTTTCCGAAATTCGCAACCTATTTTTTTGTTTTTATACGGAATTATATTAAATTCCCAATTATAACCAATCTTTGCTCTTCTTCCAAAACGGTTTTACTCCTGTTCAAAAGTGTAGGATTTCGTATCTTCGCTATATTCCCGCATATCAAGCATCCCCTTCTTACCAGTCAGTTCCGGCAGGATATATTGCAGTTTCATAATCTTTTCATCAATATACTGACTATCCCCCAAGGCAACCCTCGCTTCTCCGAACAATAAAGTAACCTTATAGTCCGAATCAAAATAGATGCGGTCCGCCACCATGGAATATCTTTCCAGCTGCTGTGTAATATTAAGTATTTCACTGAAGACATCCGGATTTTCCACCGGAAGCGCCTCATGCAGGATCACATGGTCAAACTGAAGTCCCGTCACCTGCGGTATGCCCGCCGTCTTCTCCATCGATGTCTCTACCACAATCCCATCTTTGTCAAAATACACATACCGGCCCAGATAGGATACATAACCCGCCATCGCCTTCTCGTACACAGTGATCCTGACGGTATCCCTCGCCTCAACCGACACATCCATCTCCTGGATAAAAGGAATGTCTTCCATCTCTTTATCCCGGTATTTCAAAGAAAGAAATAAGGAATTATTACCGTATCTTCCACCCATGATCATTTCCATGATCTCTTCGTTGGTATAATGGACATTACCTTCCACATATACTGTAGTGATCGTGTAATTATGAATGATATACTCATAACCTCCGATCAATATGACCACGAAAAAGAGTAATATAACGGACAGGATCAACCTTCTTTTGCCTTTACCAAAACGCAGCTTCTCTTCCTGTCCGCGTTTACTCTTTTCAGGCTTGAAATCATCGTTTTTAACCAACCGTAGATTTGGATTCTTTTTCTTTACTTTTCTGACTACTTTCTTGTTAGCCATTGCAAAACCTCTTGTTATCTAAACACCGGACTAAGCCAGTTCCACATTGGCTCCCAGCTCTCTCAGGCTGAGTACGATATCCTCGTATCCTCTGTCTATATAATGCCGGTTCGTCACAATGCTTGTTCCATCCGCCGAAAGCGCCGCGACAACAAGCGCTGCTCCGCCGCGCAACTCCGCCGCCTGCACAATCGCGCCGTGAAGTCTGCCGCCCGCCCCGATATATGCAGTATTTCCATGAATGGTGATGTCCGCCCCCATCTTACACAGTTCCGGCACGATGCGGAAGCGGTTTTCAAACACGGTCTCCTCGATACGCCCGCCCTGTCCCGACGCTGCCATGACCACCATAAAAGGCGACTGCATATCGGTAGGAAACGCCGGATAACATCCCGTCGTCAGCTTATGACATACACACTCATGATCTTTTCCGGTGATCAAAATGCCATCCGATGCATATTCCACCGCTGCGCCCATCTCCACCGCACGGGACAATACACTCTCCATATGATGAACCGGAGCGTCCCGCAAAAAAATCCGTCCGCCAGCGCACATGCACGCGCTCAGGTAAGTGCCTGCCACGATCCGATCCGCCGGAACACGGTATCTGACTGGATGAAGTTTCTCCACACCGCGAATCACCAAACGGTTACTGCCAACGCCTTCGATCTGCGCGCCGGCATGCTGTAAGAATCCGCATAATGCCTGTATTTCCGGTTCCCGCGCCGCCGGTTCGATTACTGTCTCCCCCTCCGCCAGCACTGCGGCGAGAATCACATTCTCCGTGACGCCGACGCTGACAAAAGGCAGGGTCAGCACCGCTCCTCTAAGCCGCGCGGCCTCCGCGCAGAAGCCGTTTTCTTTTTCTTCTATCCTGACACCCATCCTGCGGAGCGATTGTAGATGCAGGTTGATGGGTCTTCTTCCGATCACACAGCCGCCGGGATACTCCATGCAGACGCTTCCCGTTCGGGCAAGCAGTGCGCCTAAAAGCATAATAGAGGAACGCATCACGCCCACCGAATCCGAAGGCATGTCACACTCCGACAACCCTTTCGTATTCACCCGCACAAGCGTTCCTTCCCGCTCTGCCTCACACCCCAGACTCTTAAGCAGTCTCAGCATATGATAAACATCCGAGATGTCGGGGCAGTTCTCTATTTCACAAGTACCGTTTATCAACAGAGTCGCCGCAAGAATCGGCAGCGACGCATTTTTTGACCCTTGTATCGTAGTCTGTCCATCCAGACAGTTACCACCATAGATACGAACAGCGTCCATATTCCTTTACCTCTAATCTAAAAAATATGACCTATTCTATCTATATGGTTTTATGAAAAAAAGTTATCTTGTCCCTATAAATCTTTAAGCCGTATCCCCCTCGCCACGCTAAGGACCAGCCCGATCTCAATCAGCAAGAACATCACTGACGACCCCCCGTAACTGATAAAAGGAAGTGAGATACCGGTATTGGGGATCGTATTGGTAACAACCGCAATGTTTAAAATTACCTGAATAGCGATATGTCCAAGCACGCCGACCACGAGAAGCGCACCGAACAGATCCGGCGCATTGTTGGCAATCACCATAAACCGCCAGATCAGCAGGATAAACATGATGATCACGGCAAAGCCGCCGAACAATCCTAACTCTTCGCAGATAATCGAGAAAATCATATCATTCTGCGCCTCCGGTAGAAAACCTAACTTCTGCATACTCTGTCCTAAGCCTTTGCCGAGCACACCGCCGCTCCCGATGGCGTAAAGCGCCTGTATCGTCTGGAATCCCTTGCCGCTGGCAAATGCCTCCGGATCAAGCCATGCAAGGATACGCACCCCCCTGAAGTCCAGGCTGTCCGCCTGATTCTCCGCCATCTTCACCACGGCAAACACGACCGCAGCCGCAGCAGCCACCGCACCAAACGCGAGCAGGATAAACCTCTTATAGTCCGGACAGGATACGAAAAGCATCAGCGCCGCGATACCTACTACGATGATTGCCGAACTAAGATTCTGCGTGATCCTCCACAGCATCAGAGCAATCGGCACTGGGACGAACATCACCATCCAGAACCCTTTCCGGCTCCGTATCTGTTTCCCCATGGTACAGATCATACTCGCCAGAAAAAGGATCATACACAATTTGGCGACCTCCGCAGGCTGTAAGGAAATTGGACCTATGTACAGCCACCGCTTCGCACCGTGCGACTCGTGACCGAAGGGAATAATCAACAGAATCAACACGACCGACACAATATATCCGATCACGGCAAATCGCTCCCAGAAATGATAGGGAATATTCGCCACAAAAATCATCGCCACCAATCCGAGTATCGTGGCAAACAACTGTTTCTTCAAATAATAGGCGGAATTCCCAAAATCCAGATTCGCCTCATAAGAACTGGTGGAGTACACCATAATCAGTCCAAATCCCAATAGAAACAATACGATAAACAACAGACTGTAATCCATAAAATTTTCAGTATTCGATTGTCTTCTACGGGAAGCAATTCTTTCTGCCACTTATTTCGATTCCTCCAAATTCTTTACAAGCTCTTTAAACAAATTACCTCTGACTTCATAATTCGGGAACATTCCCCAGCTCGCGCAGGCGGGTGATAAGAGTACTGCGTCGCCTCTATCTGCCTGTTTCACGCATATCTCAAATGCTTCCTCAAAACGATCCGCCAGAATAATATTTCCTACACCATGTTTTCTCGCACAGTCCGCGATCTTCTCCCTCGTCTCTCCGATGAGCACCAGACATTTCACTTTCCCGTCAAAAGCCTCGATCCACTCGTCATATTCGCTCTCTTTATCATAGCCGCCACCGATCAGCACCGTGGGTTTATCCATCGCGCGGATTCCCTGAATCGCCGCATCTGGGTTCGTGCCCTTGGAATCGTTGTAGTAATCAACGCCCCTCTTGGTCGCGACAAATTCGATCCTGTGCTCCACTGCCTTGAACTGTCTGACCACGGACAGTATTGTCTCCATGGAAACACCCATCGCCTGCGTGATCGCGATCGCCGCCATCACATTCTCTACATTACACATACCTACTAGATTCATGTCGTGGATATTCATAAGACGCGTAACTTTCCCATTCTCAGAAAAACAAATCTGCTGTTCTTCCAGATAAAAGCCATCGTTCAGCCTGTGCGCCGAGGAAAACCACACCACCCGCGCCGGACATCTAGTGCCGATCGCTTTCGTATACTCATTGTCATAGTTGAGCACACAAGTCTGTTCCTTCGTCTGGTTTCTCGTGACAGCTTCTTTCGCCGCCGCGTAATTCTCCATCGTATGATGCCTGTTTAAATGGTCCGGCGTGATATTTAAGATTGCCGACACATCCGGACAAAAACTCTCGATCGTCTCTAGTTGAAAACTACTGATCTCCGCCACCGTCACGCTCTTAGGCGTAGTCCGCAGAGCCGTCAGCGTATACGGATTTCCAATATTTCCCACTACATCGACGCTTCCACAATGCGCCGCCATGATCTCTCCCACCAGTGAAGTCGTAGTCGTCTTCCCGTTCGTGCCGGTAATGCCGATAACTTTTCCCTTCCCCAGCCGGTAAGCAAGCTCGATCTCTCCCCAGATTCTGATTCCTTTTGCCCGGAATCTCTCTGCAAATTCCGTGTCCGTAGGTACGCCCGGACTGAACACCGCAAGCGAAATGGAATCCAGCAAATCTTCCGGAAGTTCTCCGAGAACCACCTCCGTCTCCGAATGCTGCCCCAGTTTTGCCTTAACCGCCTCTATATCCAGTTGGTCATTGGAATCAAACAGAACCGGGCACGCTCCCACGCTCCACAATGCCTCCACCGCGCCGACTCCGCTGAGTCCCGAACCGACGACCAAGACTTTTTTATTTTGAAATTCTTTCCTACTGCACATTTCCTGCATGCTCCTGTCGCTCATAACTTTCTATTCCCGCCTGTTTTCACCGCTTTCATCATAACATAACACAGGTTAAACCCCCATCAATGCCACCAGACACAACAATGCCGTCACGATAGAAAAGACGGCAACCACCCTTGTCTCTGACCAACCGCATAACTCGAAATGATGATGGATCGGCGCCATCTTGAAGATACGCTTTCCGCCCGTCATCTTGAAATATGTGACCTGTATCATCACGGACAGAACCTCGACCATATAAATAAATCCCACAATCACGATAAAAAGAGGCATCTGCATCACATAAGCCGCTGCCGCCACAAAACCGCCCAGCGCAAGAGACCCCGTATCCCCCATAAAAACACTCGCCGGATACACATTAAACAGAAGGAATCCCAACAAAGCCCCTACCACCGCGCAGGTGATCGGTTCAATGCCACTCCCGACACCGATTGCCACCACACTGAAAAACGTCGCCACAAGCACCGTAACCGAGCTCGCCAGTCCGTCCAGACCGTCCGTAAAATTCGTACCGTTGACCGTTCCAATCACAATAAAGAACAAAATCGGTATATTCGCCCACCCAAAATCCAGATACACGCCGTCAAGAAACGGTACTTTCATCGCAAGCGACACGTCCGTATAATGCATCAGATAGAGGGTAAAAACTCCCGTCACCACGATCTGCAGCGCAAACTTCTGCCACGCCCTAAGACCCATGGAGCGCTTCAAAACAACCTTAATATAGTCGTCGATAAATCCGATCAGCCCGAATCCAAGCGTCAAAAACAAAACGGGAATGATCTTCGGATAATCTCTGACAAAGAAAATCGACGTAACCACCACGCTGACCAGAATCAGAATCCCACCCATTGTCGGTGTCCCCGTTTTCTTCAGATGGCTCTGCGGGCCTTCCTCCCTCTCCGTCTGCCCGACCTTAAGCCGCCGCAAAAAAGGAATCACCACCGGTCCCAAAACCACACTGATTGCAAAAGATATCATAACCGATAATAAAATCGTCTTATTCATACCGCCTCCATTACACCTAAGCCGCATCGTCTACCAAGAATGGCAAAGCCATTCTTGCGGACATGACTTAGTTGTTCTTAGGCTGCGTTCTTTGCAGCCTTAGCACAACTTCATGTCCTATTATAGTCCATCTTCTCCAAATATGGAAG
>JAMPGN010000238.1 GCA_023663915.1 Eubacterium sp.
ATAATAGAACGGTAAAAGGAGGAACTTCGTATATGAAGTATGTAATTATTGGAAAGTGCGCTTATAAATGAGTCTAAAGCGTCAAAGGGTCAGAATGAACCTTTGGATGGACCTATAAAAGAACCTGAGGAGATTCTTTGTACTTATAAGTAATGCCGCTTGCAACGACAGTAAAAAGTCAGTGCAAGCGGCGTTTTTTACGTTGTATAGTATTGGGCCTGTGCAGTCCATAATTCATGATACTTGCCGTTCACATCAGAAAGAAGTTCTTCATGTGAACCGTGTTGGACAATGTGCCCATTATCGAATACTGCAATTTTATCGCAGAAACGGCAGGAGGCAAGTCTATGACTGATATAAATGGATGTACGGTCACCTGCGATTTCGTTGAACTTCGAATAAACCTCGTATTCGGCAAGCGGGTCGAGTGCGGCGGTGGGTTCGTCGAGAATAATAAACGGAGCATCTTTGTACAAAGCTCTCGCAATGGCAATTTTCTGAGCTTCACCACCGGATATTTCAACTCCCGAGTCATCGAAATCGCGGTAGAGATATGTGTTGATCCCATCCGGCATTTCATCAAGCCGATCGCCAAATCCGGCTTGTTCGAGACACAGCTTCACGCTCTCATCATCATATTCCGACGATGCAGCGACGTTTTGACCCAGGGTAAAGGCAAACAGGCGGTAGTCTTGAAATACCACTGAAAAGATCGACATATACTCGTCATAATCGTATTTTCGTATATCTACACCGTTGAGCAGAATCTCGCCTTCCGTCGGATCATATAGGCGGCACATGAGCTTAATGAATGTGGTCTTTCCAGAACCGTTTTCACCGACAACCGCCAGTTTTTCGCCCACCTTGAATTTCAGATTCACGTTTTTCAGCGCGTAAACATCGGAATTAGGATATTTGAAACTGACGTTTCTGAATTCCACATAATATTCACGGTCATCACGCTTTTCTATGGTCAGTGAGCCCTGGTACATATTATTCGGAATATCGAAATAGGAAAAATACCGTTCGAGGAAGGTGTTGTTGAGCAGAGTTTTCTGCACGCTTGTGATCAGCGTTGTCACGGCGCCGAGAAGCATGGTCACGCATGACACATACTTCGCAATGGAGCCGACGGATACTTCACCTTTCAACGCGCCGTAGATCAGCACGGTGTAAAGAGTCAGCTGCAGCAGGCATTCAATAAGTTTCACCGGAATTCTGATAAGTGCCGCGCGGTTTGAAACCCGGATATCCTCATAATACCAGCTTCCATAGAGATCAGCAATGCGCTCCGCAAGTCCATCGCCCATACCGTAGAGACGAATATCCTTACCTGAGCTGTAGTGCATGACGTAATCGTCGAACTTTTCGATAAGTATGTTGACTCCCACACTAGCATCGGAGGAATAAAAATCATTGAGCAGCTTTGATACCTTCGTCGTGGTCAGAATATTACTTATAACAGTAAGCGCAAGCACAGCGGCAAGCCCCAGCTTCATCGAAAACGGAATCGAATCAATGGTGAAGAACGACATTGACAGCGCCAGCGATGCGGCAATTTTCGTGAACGAGAATATGAACTGCGAGAAGTCGGAGCGAAGATACCACATATTGTATCCGTACTGGGATTCTTTCGCAATGCGTGCTTTCAGCAAAGCCGTATCTCTGTCTTCGATGGATTCATACGCCATTGACATGGCCTTTTGTGAATAAGCCCATTGTTCCTGGCGGTAAATATCATTTGAGGTTTTGGAATCCACTGCTGACAGATACCGTGAAATAAGATGCAGTAAAAATGTCAGTCCCACAGTCAGCCCCGCATACAGTGCGAGAGTATCGAAGGATTGGCCTTCTGCCAGCGCATCTATGAGTTTAGCCGAAAAGTACACAGGCACATACGGCGTCACAGCTGCAAGAATGTCACCGATGGAGTGGCTTACAAAATATCTCGGCGCGTAAGAATAAAACTGCTTAAGTCCGCGGCAATAAATTCTGATATGTTTTTTCAACTTCATTCGTCTGCACCTCCTTCGATTGCTGCATTGCCGATTCCGTCAAAATCGTCACGGTACCAGCAGCTTTGTATCTCAAACAGCTCTGCGTATTTTCCTCCTGCGTGCACCAGCTCCGAATGTGTGCCTTCCTCGGAGATCACACCGTTTTCAAGGTAGAAAATCCTCGAACAGAACCGGGTTGACGCGAGTCTGTGTGAAATGAACAACGCTGTCTTACTCTCCGCCATTTTCAGGTATTCTTCGTAGATACGGCTTTCCGCAATCGGGTCAAGAGCTGCTGTCGGTTCGTCAAGCACCAAAACGGGAGCATCCTTGTACATGGCTCTCGCCAGCATCAGCTTCTGCAGTTCGCCGCCGGACAGCTCGATTCCGTCACGGTTCACCTGCTTGTCGAGCTTTGTGTAAATTCCTTTCGGAAGACCGTCGATTTTTTCTCTCAGTCCGGCGCGGCGCATACATTCTTCAGCTCTTGCATAGTCAGTTTCGGATTCGGATTTTGCGGATACAGTTTCGGCAAGGGAGAAAAATGATGTTTTTACATCCTGGAATACGGGTGCAAACAGACGGAAGTAGTCCTTGTGCAGGAATTTTTTCACTGGGATACCGTTTATCCGAATTTCGCCCGATGTTGGTTCGTATAGTCCGCACAGCAGCTTCACAAGTGTGGTTTTACCGGCGCCGTTCAGTCCGACAAGAGCTATCTTCTCGCCCGGATGAATCGTGAAAGAGATATCACGAATGGTATTGCTCTCAGCTCCCTCATAACGGAAGGAAACATGATCAAAGGTGATCTCGGGAGAGGTTTCAAGCATAGCATCGACTGTCTCTTCGCCCGTACCGTCGGATTCCGCAGTGTCAAGATATTCTCTTAAGTCGCTGATATTCAGACTCACCGACTGCATGCCATTGTAGTTCGATACGATGCTTCCGATGAAGGATGCGAAGGAAGATATCGCCGCAAAGCAGAACACGAATCTGTCAACTGTGATCTCTCCGCGGAGTGCCATTGCGATGAGCAAAGCGTAAGCGGCACCGTCACGGATCAGGATAATGAACAGATCGGCGAGGCCTGACAGAAATGTACGCAGGATTGATCTATTCTCCCATTTCAGCTTCTCCGCGGTGAGTTTCTTATATATATCGCGGATCCAGTCAGCCATATCGTAGATTCGGATATCCTTGGCATATCCGAAATCCGAAGGTTTTTGCTGGATATACCACAGCTTTCCGTCGTAGTCACTCTGCTCCTCACGGTGGCGGTATTCCCATTTTCTGTAAAGCATCGAGCAGAACCAGTTCACAAGCGGCGCAGCTGTAAGTATCGGTACAAGCCACGGAGACACGAAGGTAAGGACGGTTCCAAAGAGAAAATAGCTGATGACAGCCTCAGCGAGACGCAGCGTTTTCTCGGGAAGATTGGTCAGCGGCTGCACACCGTCCCACATTTCCGTTGCACGGCTGGCACGGTTCTGCAGGTCGCGCATTTTCTTTGATTCGAAAAGCTGATATGGGCATCCGAGAGCTTTTTTCCATACCTTAAGCGTAACCTTATGCCTGTATATACCTATCCGTGAATCAGACAGTCGTGAAAACGTATCGGTAAGTATACCGCCGAAAAGCATCACAAGCAGCAGTCCCCCGACTACTGTCACAGCATGTTCAAGTGTACTGCCTTTTGTTACTTCGGATACAACCAATGACGGCAGATAGATTCCGGCGTATGTCATTGCAATGTTCAGCGGCACGCACAACGCCAGCAGAATGAACGATGACGGTGCATAACGAAGCTGATACGAAAATGACCAGATTATGTTCGATGGCAGTGATCTGTACGGTTTTTTTGTCGCTTTCTTGTTTTTCATATCTGTCCCTCCTGCTGTTATTATAGTACATCCTGCCGTTGAAATGAAGATCCGTGCACTAACTGTACCTGTCGGTACACGAATTGCAATTATTCTATAGCGGGAACAAGGAATTCAGAGGTAAATGCACCGTCTTCGCTGTTGTACTTGACCCAGCCGCCGTATTCCTTGGCTGGATATCAAAATCCGATTGGTACTGCGGAATGGAAAAAGAGGAAATAGAAAAGGAACTGGAATGGTAGAAGATATTGTAGTAAAAAGTGCAACGGCCGTAGTACAATTGGAGTGAGCAGAATGAGTAAAGAAAAAGTCAAGGTCTATACCTATACAGGGAGCCGGGAAGAATGAAACGAAATAACGCCTGGCAGCCGCACAGAGACAAGATTAAAAAAATCGGCGAATACAGATACAGGTATCTTGCTCTGGCCTCAAACAGCATGACAAAGACAAGGAGACCGCCTAATACAAGCATCATACACGCCTTCTCTCTCCGGAGATTTTTCATATTCAGCACTACGAAGGGAATCCCTGCCAGCATAAACAGCCACATGATCTGCATCACTGTTCTGTAAAGTGGATAGAACTTTCCGTCGTTGTCTCCTTCATAACTGTTTTCCGGTACCATCACATGTCCAAACCATTTTGACCAGGCATTGTCGTGATCGATAAAACCCAGGAAAAAAACTCCTTCTTCTGTCCACGCAAAGGTTCCGTCGTTAAAATTGACCAGAGCTTTGTCCCGAAGAAATCTTCCAAGTCTCTTTCCCCTGGCCATATCCTCCAGCCTTTGCCAAAACACTTCCATATTAGCCTTCTTACGGCTCTCCACATCCTCAAGATTTTTGGAATACAAATAATCCGCAAAATTGTATCCTCCTTTTGAGGTCTCATTGAAACCCATCATCAGGAAATGAGTATAAGGAATACGAGCCTCCGGTATCAGCTTGAAATTATAAGTATGCTGAATCCATAGCGGAATAAGCAAACCTGCCCCCCAAAAAATGATGATACTGAGCACGAGAGAAAGTAATTCCCGCCATTTTTTGCGGAAATTAACCGCATATCCTGTTCCATATAAAATACAGGCCGCAAATAAAGGGAAGATGCAGGTAGGTTTTATATAATATCCTATAATAGAAGCAAACGCCACAATTGCCCATTTCAGGTATTTTTTATCCACACAGATGAGTCCCCACATGCCCAGCATGACAAAAAGCATTCCATATGTATCCGAATAGGGAATAATGATCCAGGGAGAAAATAAAATAACTGCCGTGCTGATCAGTGTATAGCCTGTCCGCAGAATGCCGGAATCCGTCATCTTTCTCATGATCAGATTTCCCAAAAAGCAGGAAAAGTTCACGCAAAAGCAGGAGCCGTAAATACAAAGCTTATAGGGATCCCACATGGACAGCAGCCCCCCCACCTTTTCAATCAGGCAAAATACATAAAAAAGCAATAGATTGTTGGGATAGACCGAATATTCTATATCTGCAGAAATATCCGTCATGCTGCTCCCGTTTACAATACTTTCTACCCGAACCTTCATCACTCCTACATCCCAGCCGGTGTAAAAATACACATTATCCACCCATACTATCTGTATTATCCACAACAGCAGATATCCGGCCCCCAACAGCAAAAGCGGATGCGGAATGGATACCTTTGTTTTGCCGGTAAGAAAGTAACAGCAGAGTCCTATCACCAGAATCAGCGCCAGAGAAATCAGTATCAGATATCTGTTATCCGCCAGTCTGTCGGGATACTCTCCGCAGAGCAGAAGTAAGAGTAAAACACAACCTATGCCGCACGCACCGGTTATGAGTACTGTCTTTTCCAGCCAATCCGGAATTTTCAGCAGCCACTCCTTTTGGGAATTATCGTGCTCTTTATTCATTGCCATCCATACCTCGTTTTCCACATTGCCATATCTGATGTTTCCGATTTCATCCCACATTGTATTCTTTCGGAACTCTTCTGTCAATATTTCTTTTGGCTTTCAGCGGAAACCGTTATACAGCAAACCATTCTTTCATTGTACGCAATACCCTGACCAATTCCTTCTCCGTTATCACATAGGGTACCATGGCATAGAGGTAATTCAGGAAAGGCCTGCTGAATACTCCTCTTTCACAGGCAAACTGC
>JAMPGN010000239.1 GCA_023663915.1 Eubacterium sp.
AGCAGAGAGAAAAGTATGGAATGACAGAGCAGGCTATCAAGGAAACAATCAGAATCTGCAAAGACAGAAATGTGTTAAGAGAATATTTAGAGCGCAAAGAAACGGAGGTTGTAACAATAATGATGAGTTTATTTGATGACGAACGGATTATGAAAATTGCTTTGAAAAGCGAAAGGCATGAAGCTGATAGGGAAACAGCAGAAAGAATGATAAAAATGGGGAAATTATCCCTTGAAGACATTGCTTTATGTGTTCCTTCCATTCCATTAGATGAATTAAAGGAAATTGAAGCAGATATTATGCAGTTAACATAATCAAGGAACAATTTAATATCACAAGACTACAAAGAAAAATATCATATGGGCAACAAGCAGTTATGAACGATTCGGCGAACAACATGCTGATGACAGGCAGATGATAGCAGAAGCATTGATGGGTCTTAATCCTATCATGCTGCAGCCAAGGATTATGAAAGCGATGGAACAGCAGCAGGAACGCACAAAAAGCCATGCAGAGGTTTTTACGCCAGCGTGGCTGGATGAAGCCAAGCGGCTGAAGCATATCTTTCAAGAGCAAGTTTACGGGCTTGCACCGACAGAGATTATCTATAAGATTGCGACAAACTTTATCATGGGATTTAATAGTAATATCACAATCACAGAGCATAATTTCAAACAGGCAGACGCCTTAGAATATGCGAAGCAGGGAAACTTGGAACAGTTTTTGGATGAATTGTATGGGAGTCATGGAGAATATGAGAAAAAATGTACGATTTTACGTGATACTAACGGCGATCGGAGCCATGATAGCTCTTAGCGGGTGTGGCAGTGGAGAAGCGGGGACTACCGGGCAGCCGGACGAGATTTCCGGGAAGCAGTCACAGGCGAAAGTTTCTTTAGATCAAACGATGGAGGAGTCGGAAGTCGAGGCAATCATATATACACTGCCTACCGAAGCGGAGGAGGCAAATGTGTACGTGGAACCCATTGAGAATTTGTCCGAGGATTTTATCAGAGGGGTGGATCTGTCCAGTGTCCTGGCAGAAGAAGAGAGTGGAGTGATCTATTACAATGAGGACGGGTTAGAGCAGGATATTTTCGAGACGTTGGCGGAGAACGGCGTCAATTATATCCGGGTGCGTGTCTGGAACGATCCTTATGATGAAAACGGCAACAGTTACGGCGGCGGTGGCAACGATACGGCGGCAGCCGCCGAAATAGGCAGGAGAGCGGCGAAATACGGTATGAGGCTGTATGTGGATTATCATTATTCGGACTTTTGGGCGGACCCGAATAAACAGCAGTGCCCCAAGGCGTGGGAAGGCATGGAGATCGAAGCAAAATCCGAAGCGTTGAAACAGTTTACCGAGGAGAGTCTTATGCAGATCATCGATGCAGGCGGACGGGTAGGTATGGTACAGATTGGTAACGAGATCAATAACGGCATTGCGGGCGAGACGGATTGGACGAAGAGAGGACAGCTTCTGCAGGCAGGGGCTGCGGCGGTGCGGGAAGTTTCCGCGAAGACGGGCAATGAGATTAAGATTGCGGTGCATTTCACGGACGTGTCTGATCAGAAGGGCACGCTGGCGATTGCGGAGAAATTGAAAGAAAAAGAGATCGACTACGATATTTTTGCGGTGTCCTATTATCCATATTGGCATGGTACGATGGACAATTTGACAGATACACTCGTGAAACTGTCCGAGACTTATGACAAAAAAGTGCTGGTGGCGGAGAACGCCTATCCGTATACTACAGGAGATGGCGACGGCGCTGCGAACAGTGTCGGGGAAGAGGATCTGGTTTCCGGATATCCGGCGACCGTTCAAGGACAGGCGAATGAGATCCGGGATGTCTGCGCGGCGGTGGCGGCGGTAGGCGACGCGGGGCTGGGACTTTTCTATTGGGAGCCTGCATGGATTCCGGTAGGCGTATGGGAAGAAGGCGCAGCGGATGCCGATCAAGTACTTGCCTCCAATCAGCAAATATGGGAGCAGTATGGTTCCGGATGGGCTTCGTCCTACGCGGCAGCATATGACCCGAAGGATGCGGGCGTATATTACGGCGGCAGCTCCTGGGACAATCAGGCACTTTTTGACTATAATGGTCAACCATTGGAATCCTTGAAAACATTTCTGTACCTGCACTGTGGAACGATCGTGGAGGAGTAGGTGGTGAATCGATCGGTCGTGGGGACGCTTGATGATTTCTATCGGTATCAGAAGTAGGAGCGCGTGATTATGTCCTATGTATTTTGCAATATCTGCGGTAGCCGCCAATTACACACAGTACAGCCACGAGGATTGCAAGGGCAAGGATCACGCAGAACAAGTCAAATTTTATGCTTATCGCGTCAAGCTCTGATAGGATATCTTGATGAATTAGATAAAAGGGCGACGCATAGAGCGACAGATGGATCATGAAGAGAATCCGGCTCAATACATAGAGAACCGAATAATCGATCGGGGACGACATCAAGACCTGATAAATACTGCGCAAAGCCATCAATGCAAGTATCGGCATCACCCAGCAGACTGTTGCTGCGCAGATGGAATGGAATGCACTGCGGCAGCGGGCTGACAGATATAGGGTGACGGCGCACAGTTCGAGTGTGGCTGACAGGCTGAGAAGAAAAGTTTTCGCTAGATGCACGCCGAAGGAATGTATCGGTTCACTGAAACCTAATACGAGCATAGCAAGGCAGCCCAGACTATCCAAACCAAATGTTATGCTGTATAGAACAAAACTAAAAACCGTGACGCACAGCCAGAGAAGGACGGACAGGGTAAATGCCGCAGCGACTTTGGCATGGGTATCTTTGGCGGGACCCTCCTTTGTGGTAAAGAGCAGAGGTTTTGTCCCGCTTTGTTCTTCGCCGGAAAAGACCGTGGCGACGAGACAGAGGATGAGGATGCTGATTAGAATCATGCCTAAGAAATACCATTCGGGAAAAGAATCCCATCCCACATAGCATGCAAGATAGATATCCTGTCCTGCTGTAGTGCGGATATCACCGAGCAGTGTGTCGTCGATGGGGAGAACTTTCGTTGCAATCTGGTAGTTATCCCAATCATAATAGTATCCGTCCGAAGCATATGTCATGACGAACTGATTCAGAAAGTTGCTGTCTGCAAAACCATAGTGATCGACCATTCTCTGAGGGAATCCGTATTTGTCGGCGATCTGCTGCAATTTTTCATTGGTGAGAATGCCTTTAAATTCTTCCGTGATCTGCTGATTCGCCCTGACTGCTTCGTAGCCGTGGTATTCCACGCCATTTATCGTTGATCTTTGTGCATGAAGATTCTGAAAGAAAAGAAAGGACAGGATCGCAAATGTGCAGACGGTTCCCACGACAAAGAATTTTTTATGGCAAAGTTTATACAGTTCTGTTTTATATAAGCGCATAGATTTCCCTCCACATTTTTCAACTTATTTTTTAACCGTGAACCAGTGCATAGCAAAGCCAGGATGGGACATCACCGGTCAGACAGCGAATAGTTTTTCCTGGTAAAAAACAGATAGGCGTCTTCCAGCGTCACCTCCACAGTTATAGCGTTATCTGTTGGTTTTTCTGCAGAGACAATGCGCAGTTCCACCTGATCGGCATGATTCCTTAAGTTGCTTATCACAAACTGTCTGCCAAGCTCCTCGGCAAGGCGCTCCGGCACGGTGCACTTCCACACACATCCTTCCGCTTCCTTGAGAATTTCCGCCTCTTCCCCGATATGCATGATCTGACCGTCCTTCATAATCATGATCTGATCTGCGATGTACTCCACGTCGGAGACGATATGGGTCGATAGGATCACGAGTCGGTTTTTGCCAAGGGAGCTGATGATGTTACGGAAGCGCACGCGCTCTCCGGGATCTAAGCCGGAAGTCGGCTCGTCCAGGACGAGAATTTCGGGATCGTTTAAAAGCGCCTGTGCAATACCGACCCTGCGCAGCATACCGCCGGAAAAGGTTTTGAGTTTATTCTTTTGTACATCGGCAAGGTCTACCATTTCGAGTAGTTCATCGATTCGGCTGCGGGCATATTCTTCCGGGAGCGCCTTGAGCGCCGCCATATAATTTAGGAAGCGAAGCGCGCTGAAATCGCTGTAATAGCCGAAATCCTGTGGAAGATAACCTAAAAGCCGCCGATACTCACCGCCCATCTGCATGATTGGTATGCCGTCGCAGCAAATCGTGCCCTGCGTAGGTTTTAGGATGCCGCACAGCATGCGCATGAGTGTAGTCTTTCCGGCGCCGTTTTCGCCTAAAAGCCCATAAACACCGTGACCGAAACAGACATTGATGCCTTGTACGGCAGTTTTGTTTTTAAATGTTTTGCATACTTCTGTCAGTTCTAATTCGTGCATAAGATTTCTCCTTTACTGATTTCTCTGAAAAGCGTGTTAATCTGTATTCCGAGTATGACTGCGCCTAATACCAGGGCGATCATCCAAAGAAAAAGCGCGGATTCCGTATAGAGGCGGGGCATGGATGCCAGTACAATATAGAATACAGAGCAAAAAGCCCCGACCGCCGCAACCAGCCATACGTTGCGCCTGCCGGTTTCGGTCAAAAGTACACCCAGGCAGATACACTGTGTAAAGATGAACGGAACCAGAATGTACAGCCCGATCTGTATAAGACGCATTTTCCATTGGAATCCTACAAAAAGGATTCCTGCGGTGAGGGCGATCAAATTAAGGATGCCGGAACGGATCAGCTCGAAAGCTGCTAACTGTCTGACATTGAAAAAGCAGCTCTCGCTAAGCTCGGAAAGTTTTGCGAAACAGACTCTGCCGATTTCTATTACGGAGAGTGACCCCAGTACACCGGAGAGTATCATAGAGGATACAACCATAAAAGCATTATCGACATTACGTATATGCATAAATGCCATCAGCAGAAGCATGAGAGCACAGCAAGACAGATGGAAAACGATCGCGCTTCTGTCTGCATAACGTAACTGGTTCTGCCAGATTTTCCGTTTACTGTAGATGAGGCGGACTTCCTTGTGCTCAATTTCTCTGCGCAAAGTCTGTAACGTATTGGCTCTGCGTTTGGGGTTGATTACAAGACAGGCATCCGCAGATGCAAAGAGAGCCTTGAGATTTGCTGACTCCCTTGTGTCGGAGCGAAGAAATAATTTTTTGTTTCTCATGATTTTGTTAGGATTCATCCGTCGCCTCCATCATTTTCTTTAAACTTTTCACGCCTAATCGAAACCTTGATTTCACGGTCGAAAGATTACATCCTAACATTCCCGCAATCTCGTGAAATCGTAGTTCTTCGTAGATTCTTAAGATAATGATTTCCCGCTGGTTTACGGGAAGCTGTTGTAATGCCTGCCACAAAACCAACCGATTTTCGAGATTGGCAAGCCTCGTATCTTCCGCACCCATGTAGGAATCGTCCTCCATACAGCAGGTATCCTGCCGGTGGTGAAAATAGTCTCGACACAGATTGCGGGCGATAATGAGCAGGTAGCCTTTGAGATTTCGGTATTCGTAGGAATCTACATATTTTATGAACCGCAGAAACACTTCCTGCGTGATATCGTAAGAGTCCGTTTCCTGACCCGTCAGATACAGGCAGAAGCGGTAGATCTCGTCATAGTATCTGTCTGCGATCTCATTCAGCGCTTCCTTGCTTCCGTTATGAACTTTGCGGATTAGTTCTTTGTCGGTCACTTGTTTATCCTTTGCTTTCTTAATATAATATCGTGCTGGGTCTTCTAAGAGATCATTCTTTGTACCTGACACTTAAATAACTGTTCTTATTATACAAAAGATTAACTGGAGGGGAAATTTTTTTGTTATAGGGTTCGGGTGTTAAAAGTTCTATCGTATAAGTTGTGAAGGCAGATTACACAAAATGTCCGCTCGTGTCGGACTTCGGAATATGGATTTTCTAAAATGTTCCGATACAGGGTTGTGAATGGTGAACGAAACCGCCCTCTATGCGCGTCCATGCGCATTTCGGGCTTTTCGGGACATCC
>JAMPGN010000023.1 GCA_023663915.1 Eubacterium sp.
CTTCCCCAAGACCATTATACAGCGTGGTGGATGACGCACACCAATTTTTTCATCATTATTTGTGCCGCCAGCGTCAGCGGCGGAATGGAGATTAAAATGGTGTATATCACGCCAGAAGCCATGGTCACTGTGACTGCCTTCGGAAATGAGGCAGTGCACTGCATGGCATAGAGGTTCCCGGGATCTTACACAAAGTAAGTGAAATATGATGAGCGGCAAAAAGAGAACATCCTTGAAGATGTTCCTTTATAGGAAATTCCGAGTTTTAAAAGCACAAAAAAGAACACACATTCATCGAACATACGTTAGATAAACGTGCGTTTTGGGTACAAAAAACAGATGGTTCCGCTTTTAGAAGATATAGAAGCCTTCTTCGCCAAATCCATCGTCAAATGGGTCATCTTCCTTTAAGAAATAATCCATATCAAGAAGGTCATCCCCGCTCATGCGGCGAATGTCCCCGGATGTCATTCCTTCTGGTGGATTATCTATATATTTTCTGCGTAGTTTCCCTGTATCTGGTTTCATGTATGTAGCCTCCTTTGAAAGGAATATAGCACATGGGAGAAAATTCGGGAAGTCATGCAGACGACCTTCTTCCACGGGAACGGGACATTGCTTTCCCGTACATTTCTTCCAGGGAAACACGCTTATGGTTAAAGCACAGCTCCAGAAACAGCATGGTTGCGCCGCATTCACATTTCAGCGGTGTTGTGGTCAAGCTTTTTTGTAACATTTTTGACTCATTAACTATATTTTGTTTTTCTTTGCATAACGTGCTTCAAATGGTGTTTTGTAATTGTTATATGAATGTGGACGTTTATGGTTATATGTAACATATGCAAATTCCTCTATTGATGAATTTAATTCCTCATCTGTATGATATTCATGGAGGTTTATCAGTTCGTTTTTTAGCGTATTGTAATAGCGTTCCATTGGAGCGTTATCATACGGATACCCTGCCTTGCTCATGCTCTGTGTGATTTTTGCCGCTTCGCAAAATTCTATGAATTCCTTTGATGTGTACCGGCTTCCCTGGTCGCTGTGCAGGATCAGCGGGCCTTTGATTGACGGCTGCGATCCCAGCACTTTCTTTACCGTCCTGATCGCAAGGCCGGCTGTGATATGCTTGTCCGTAACGCTTGCAACAACGCTTCTGTCATGCAGATCCAGGATGGAGCAGTTGTATCGTTTGCTGCTATCTGATAAAAACAGACCGGTAAAATCCGTGCACCATTTCTGGTTTATTTCCGATGCGGTAAAGTCCTGTTTTATAATGTTTTCAAAAACCTTGTGGGTCTTTCCCTTCTGGCAGCCCGGCTTTTTCCTTCGGACAACGGATGACAGGCCAAGCTCCGTATTCATATATTTATGGACGGGCAGGCGGCTCAGGCATATCCCCCTGCGTTCAAGATATACTTTCATGGTGCGGTAGCCGTCAACGTCGCCATGTTCATGGTAACTGTCTTCGATCTACTTAAGCGCTTCCTGTTTTTGGGCGCAATAGCCCGCCTTCCTGTCTTTCAGAAAATTATAATAAGCGTTGGGGCAGATGGACAGCCTGCGCAGGAGCCACCTGACACCGAATATGTCATGGTATTGTTGGATAAACCGATAGGCCGCTAATCGATTTCCTTTGCAAAGAATGCCGCCGCTTTTTTTAGGAAAAGCACTTCCTTTTTCAGTTCCTCGTTTTCCTTCTTTAAGCGGAGGTTTTCTTTCATATAATCATAATCGGCTTGGGCTTGCGGGTCAGTCTGGCATTCTCTGCTGAATTCATCGCACCATCTGGAGATACAGGACTTTGATATCCCATATTCTTCCGTGATGCTTTTGATTGTGCGTCCCTCTTCCAAACGGAGACGTACAATTTTCTTCTTAAATTCCGGTTCATAAGTACGTGACATAATAGGTTCCTCTCTTCCTCATAAGATTATATCTCATGAGTCATCCCTGTTACAATTTTATTATATCACAACATACAGTTTTTTCCGCAGCTTTTTCACATGCTTCATTCTTACCTGGTTTTGATAAACGAGTCTGATTCCATAAAGCTCCCCGCATCCCTCCACAAAAGCCGCCAGCTTTGAAAGCAGTTTTTCCATGTTTTTGGTGACGGCTTTCTTCCATACAAAGGTATACTTATTCGCGCAGGCCTCTATTTTTGTGCCGTCCAGGAAGACCGTCTCCCCGGACAGTTCCCCATCTGATAAAGGAACTGGGACATTTCTGCCATAATCCGCTCCGCACAAGGGGCAAAGTGCAGGGAACGGAATCTCGCAATGGTGGAATGGTTAGGCGCCTTTGCGCCTTCCAGAAGCCACATGAAATTAATGTCGCGCCGACAGGCGCTCTCAATCTCCCTGCTGGAATACTTATGGTTCATATAGGCATAGACCATGACCTTAAGCATCTGACGCGGAGTGGGTCCGTCTTTACGCCCTTCGCGGCAGTAAGTCCGGTATAAATCTCCTAAAAACATCCCTTCTATAAATTGACTCAATAAACGAACCGAATCATCAGCAGGGATCATGCATGCCAAATCCAATGGAAGAACCAGTTGATAATTGTCCCCATAAAAGGTATAATCTTTGTGTAAAGAAAAATTGTTTTGCATATACTTATTTTACACTAAGAGCCAGATTTTCCAATATCCTGGCTCTTTTTTCTTTATGAAAAGTGTACGGTTTACGCACAGAAAAAGGGGGTTGAAGTGTCGAAGACACTTTTTTATATATCGGATAAAAACAGTAGAAATTTGATTGATGTCATAAACGGGCGTTTTTGGTGATTGAACGGAAAATTTCAACAATTCTTGAGAATTTTATGAGATTTTGGAGATATCATAATTTGTGGCTAAATGCGTGACGAAATGTATATAAAATAGAAAATACGCAAGGAGAAGACATGAGACAAAAAATCTTGATCGTAGACGATGAACAGGGCATTGTAGATATGATGAAAAGTTATTTCGTGCAATATTACGATGTGATGACGGCATACAGCGGTCGGGAAGCTCTGGTTAAGGCGGCGCAGAATCCTGATCTGATTCTGTTGGATATCAACATGCCGGGAATGGATGGACTTACGGTTTGCCAGAGCATTCGGGAATATGTGAGCTGTCCGATCCTTTTTCTGACGGCGCGGGTGGAGTCATCCGACAAAATCATCGGTTTTCAGGCAGGAGCGGACGATTATATTGTCAAGCCTTTTGACTTAGACGAGCTGGCGGCACGGGTGGCGGCGCATCTGCGGCGGGAGAAGCGCCGGCAGGACAACGGCAATGTCCGTTTCTTCGGGGAACTGGCAATCGATTATCTGGGGCGGTCGGTCAGAATCGACGGAGAAGAGATTACCTTGTCGAGAAAAGAATTTGATATTGTGGAATTGCTCTCCTTGAACGCAGGGCAAGTGTTTGACCGGGAAAGAATCTATGAGCGCGTATGGGGAATCGACGGTGACGGAAACAGTGATACGGTCATGGAGCATATTCGTAAGATACGTGCAAAGCTGGCTGGGCATACGACACGCAGTTTTATCGATACGGTCTGGGGGTGCGGATATAAATGGAATGGATAAAAAATATGGGGTTGAAGAAATCTTTTTTCCTGTTGTCGGCGCTCAGCATGGTGGTGGCGTTATTGATGATCGGTGTTGTTTTGGCAGTTTGTGAAAAGATCACCTCCAATTATCCGACGGGCGGATTCGTTATTATGTATGATGGCACGGTCAGCAAGCTGGAGAACTCTACAGAGGAACAGGAACTTATCGTGCACATCATAGAATGGTTGGAGCTTTTTGCATGTATTTTGGTTCCGATGGTGTGCGTGGGAATTGCCAGTCTTTTGTTTTACTATGGCAAATTAAAAAAGCCGATCGAAGTTCTGCAGATGGGAACGGAGAAAATCAGAGAGCACGATCTTGCCTTTGCGATTCCGAAAGTGTCAGGAGACGAGTTGGGACAAGTATGCGCGGCGTTTGAGACGATGCGTGCGGAATTATTGCTGACCAATCAGGAGTTGTGGCGGCAGGCGGAAGAACGCAGACGGCTGAATGCGGCTTTTGCTCATGATCTGCGTAATCCGCTCACGGTACTGAAAGGGACGGTGAAACTGCTCCGTCAGGGAAAAGCGGACGAGTATGCACTGGAACGGATGGAGACCTATGTTCTGCGGCTGGAACAGTATGTGGAGGTTATGAGCAGTGTACAGCGTTTAGAACAGGTTCCGGTGCAGAAAAAGGAAGTACGGTTGTCCACGCTTCGGGACGAGGTGGAAGAGACGGTGAGAATGCTTGCGCCGGGGGTAAGGGCGGAAGTGCATGTAAACTACGAGGATTCTGTGTCGCGGGAGCATGGCAGCTCTGCTCCTGTCGAAAAAGAACGAAGCGTTATATTAGACCATGGACTGTTTCTGACGGTTGCTGAGAATTTGGTTGGAAACGCGGCAAGGTATGCGAAGAGCAGAATGGATATTTGTTTATCCGTCTGTGCTAAGAAATGGCCTTTCCTTGAAATGATTATCACGGATGACGGGTGCGGATATCCTGCGAAACTGTTACAGGAGGGTCCAAGACCTTTTGGCAGAATGGAAGAAGGCGCGGAGCATTTCGGAATGGGGCTGTATATCTGTCAGACGTTGTGCATGAAGCACGGCGGAGAGCTTCTTCTGGAAAATGACTCAGGCGGCGGGGCTAGGGCGACGGCTGGGTTTGAGTTGGACTGATCATAAAATAGACATAAAATCTTGAGAAATCTTTGAGATTCACACATTACACTCTCTTTAGATCAACATTATAAGGAGGGTGTTTTTGTATGAATATCAAGGCGAGCAAACTGTCTAAAATCTATGGCAGCGGTGAGAGTAAGATTGTTGCGTTGGATAAGGCGGACATAGAGATTCGGTCGGGTGATTTTCTTTCGATCATGGGACCTTCGGGAAGTGGAAAGAGTACGCTGTTGCATCTGCTGTCGGGGCTGGACCACCCGACATCGGGCAGTTTGACTTATGACGGGAAAAATATTTATGAAATGAAAGACAGAGAATTATCGGCTTTCCGACGCCGGAGCATCGGGTTTATTTTTCAGCAGTTTCATTTGCTTCCGGTTCTGACGGCGCAGGAAAATATTGCTATGCCGATGCTTTTGGATGGTAGACAACCGGATCAAAAATATCTGGATGAACTGGCAGATCTGCTTGGTATCCGTGAGCGCTTAACACATCTGTCTCATGAGTTGTCCGGCGGACAGCAGCAGAGAGTGGCGATTGCCAGGGCGCTTATTGCGAAGCCGGATATTATTTTTGCAGACGAACCGACGGGGAATCTGGACAGTAAGAGCGGCGGCGAGGTCATGGAGCTGTTAGAGGATATTCGCGTCCGACTGGGAAAGGCGCTGGTTATTATCACGCATGATAGCAGGATTGCGCATAGGGCAGACAGGCAGTTTGTGATTATGGATGGAAAGATTGCGGCGGTCGCTAATACGCCGAACGAGTGAGTAGAAGACGGGAGAGGACCATTTTGCAAAGAAATTGGAATGTGGGAAAAGTTGAAAGAAAGGAATGATGACGTGACATGAAATCATACTTATCACTTGCATGGAAGGAATTAAGGGCGCAGAAGGTGACTTCCGTCCTGATTATACTGGCGGTTATTCTATCGACGATCGCGACCACCGCTGTAGGACAGTCGATCGGAATCCTGCAATCGATGCGCATGGAGCAGGCAGCGGGTTTAAACGGCGACCGCTACGCCACTTTTCACCAGTTGACTAAGGAACAGAGCAGCGTGTTACATGAGGACTCACGGCTAACAGATGTGGGAAGCCTTATCACGGTGGGCGTGATGGAATTGGAAAACAATAGCCTTCGACTTTTTCTGCGGGAATATATCGGGGAGGCGCTTAGAGCTTATCCGGAGATTACGCAGGTGATCGAAGGACGTCTTCCGGAATCTGAGGGAGAGATCGCGCTGCCGGAAGATGCTATAAAATATATGGGAATCGAGGGAGAGATCGGGGAGAAAATAACGCTGCCGCTCACGATCAATCTGCTTATAGATGATCGTCCAGATTATGCATATACGGCGGATTTTATTTTGACAGGTATTCTTGAAAGCGATTATCTCGGTTATGCGACTGGAATCGTGACCGGTATTGTAGGTGAAGGAACGGCGCAATCGATACTTCCGGAACGCTATATGCGTTATTCGACGGATTTTAAGACGGTGAGTACCAAGGAATTTCAAGAGGTTGTAGACGATCTGGCGGGAAAGCTGGATATGGAAGAACGGCAGATACAGTACAACTGGCTTTTGCTGGATGCTATGGGTATAAGTTATGCGGACAAGGAAACGGTGAGTGCGAATATCGGATTTCCTTTTATGACGGCAGCATGTGTGATGGTGGGTGCACTGATTCTTTTGGCTGCAGGATTGGTAATCTATAACATTTTAAAAGTAGCAGTTACAAAGAGGATACGTGAATATGGAACGTTACGAGCGATTGGAGGGGAGGACAGACAGCTTTACAGGCTAGTTACAGTACAGATTCTATTGTTGAGTGTTATTGGTCTGCCACCGGGGGTATTGCTCGGAGTTTTATCGGCAAAAGGAATCCTTACAGCGGCGACGGGGTTTCTTTCTCCGGAACTTTTCATGGCGGATACTACACAGCAATTAAATAACATGATTGAAGAAAGCAGTAACGGCACAATCACGCCGATTCTGTTGAGTATGGCGGTGACTCTGCTCTTTGCGGTACTGGCGGCATATCCTTCGGCGGTATACGCGTCCCGTGTATCCCCTACGGTTGCCATGAACGGGCAGACGGTGAAGGTGAAACGGCATAATCGCAAGAGAAAAAGAATCCGGAACTTCGAGGCATTCTATGCACGACTGAATTTAAAACGTAATCGTGGAAGGACGATGGTCACGATTCTTTCCATAATAATGAGTATCACGGTTTTTGTGACGTTGCAGAGTTTCAGCAGTCTATTGGATACAAGCAGCCGTGTGCGGGAAAGGCATATGGGCGATTACCGTGTGACCAATGAAACAGTGGGGATCACACCGGAAGAAGTGATGAAATTAAGAGAGCATGAGTTGGTCGCAGAACTGGCGACTTCTAAACTTATGGTCTATGAGTCGGATGAAAACGGTGATATGCCGATAAAGCTGGATTTTGTTTTGAAACCGGGCGAGACGTTTCAGATTGCAGCAATCAGCGAGGTGCAGATTGACCGATATGAACAGAGTCCAGAACTGCTGAAAGAAGGTTTGACATTGACGAAGGAGGACAGGGAGGCGGTTGAAAGCGGAGAGGCGTGTCTGGTGATGAATCCGATCCCGTTTTCGTATGAGGGGATGGAAGTGGAACGCACTGAGCTGCACAAAGGGGATAGTATCGAGGTCAACGGGCGAAAACTCATGGTGGCAGGCATTGTGTATAGTCCGGTTTCTGTCAACAATAGTGGCTTTATCAATGGGGTACAGTTGATAGGAACGGATGCGCTTTATAAGGATTTGACGGGAGAGGATAAGTATTCCGAGGTCTACCCGACACTTGATGAAAATGCTGATCCAGAAGAATTTGAAAATTGGCTGGATATATGGAGTAAGGGGCATCCGGGCACGCACTGGCTGTCCTACCGGGAGTCAGATGCGCAGACGGAAGAGAGTTTTGAACAGATCCGCCTGCTGTGTTGGGGATTGATTTTGTTGATCGGATTGATTGGCATTCTGAATATTGTCAACACGGTCTATACGAATATTCATACCCGTGTAAAGGAACTTGGAATGCAGAAGGCCGTCGGCATGAGCACGAGGAGTCTGTACAAGACATTTCTATGGGAAGGAGCGTACTATGGGATGATCGCTTCGGGCATTGGCGCGGTCTGCGGATATATCGGCACTGTCTTGGTGGAAGCGGCGGAGAATGGCAGTCTGCAGGTCGTCGCGTTTCCGGTTGTATCGATTCTGGAAGCGGCGGTGGTGTCCGTGGCGGCATGTTTATTCGCGACCGTTATTCCGTTGCGTGCGGTCGGGAAAATGAGTATTGTGGAATCGATCGGGACGGTGGAGTAGGCAATAGCATAGAAAGAACGGGTAAGAGGCATGATGCCCTTACCCGTATTTTATTTACTTGTCTGTCATAGGAAATTCCTTGGCAAATTTCGAGTTCGCGACGAGTTTTCCGAGATGCATGGCATCTCTTAGGAATTACTCATAATCTCGCAAACGAGCGTTAGCTCGTTTTTTTAGTTAGAAGACCCAATCTTCTCGTCATTTACCAAGAAGGAATCGCCGTCTTCTACGATACATACCATGGTTTTACCGGTATTAAGCTCGATCTCGTTGCCTGCGTCGTCATAGTATCTTGTCGCACCGTAGTCAGAGGTTTTCTCCCAGTTTACATGGATACCTTTGCCATTGGTGAAGAACCAGCCGTCTCTGGTGGTATCATGACACTGGAAAGCGAGATAACCCTTCTGGTCGCGGACTTCGTAGTAAGTATTCTGAATCAGAATATTCTTGAATGCGAGTTGCTTGCCATTTGCCCTGTCTAAATGAGGGCCATCCGCCTCTCCGGATAAATGCTGGAATCTGTCATACAGTCCGGTTTCCGCGTTGTATACGAAGTAGCAGTTTGTCACCGGATAAGTAGGAGACATATCGACCTTGTCAGCGGTGATGGCATCACTGTACTGATCGAGTGTGTTCGGTGCATCGTTGGGAGCGAATTTGTAATGCTGCTCATCGGAATAACCGTCACGATATTCCAAGTCATAACCAAGTTTGTTGATATCAGCAAGGATTCCTTTCGTATCGACATAAGCGTTATCGGTGGAATTGTTTGTATCGTTTGCACGCCAGAAGTTACTGCTGGATAAACCGTCAATATCTTCGGTATCGGCACGGTTGATAACTTCGTCTATGTAGAAAGGTCCGCCAAAGTGAACATAGAATGCATCCCATTCAAATGACCAGTATACATAATAGTCACGGCAGCTTCTTACGTTACCAATTCGGTCATAGTCGCTCCAGTCTTGGAACAATGCCATTAATCTGGTGATACTGCCTTCCACGTTACATTCATACAGAACATCTGCATTGGAGATACCATATTGGGAAGCAGTTTTGGTATTGGGAATCATAACCGTGATCGGTCTTGTATTGTTGACCTCTTCTGTTACCCATTCGTTTGTGATACGGCTGCGAACCATTCCTTCTTCCGGGGGAAGGTCCTCGCCTGTTTCTGTCTCTGTATCTTCCGGCTCTTCTACGACTTGTGGCTCGTCCGATTCATCAATAACTTGTTCAACAACAGGTTCTGCGATCACTTCTTCTTCTTTTCCACAACCAAATAACAAAAGAGTAGAAGACAAGGCTACAAGACAAAGAACTTGTAATCTTTTCATCTTTAATCCTCTCCTTTTTCTTCTTAAATAAAAGTGTATTAAAAATACCCAACTGCACCTAGTATATCATAACTAAAAGAGCGAGTCACTAGAAAAAATTTGAAAAAATCCACAAAATGTCGATAGATTATCACAAAAAGTTTGTGACTATGCATAGCGCTTTGTGCAGATTTTAGGCGGTATTACGGATTGTAATTGCATAATTTTGCCATAGGTTGTAGAATATAAATCAACGAAAGCAAAGAAGGCGGAGAAAGTATAAAAAATCACACTGATGTGCTGATTTTTTATACTCAAATTTGTGCCGGGGCGTCACAAATTTGTCTGATGGCAGACGCAAATCTGAAATTTGCGTCGCCCCGTCGCGTAAACGCTCCGGAATGGAGAAAACATGAAGAGAGTGATTGTAACCGGCGCGAACGGGCAATTAGGACGCGCTATCAACCAACTGTACGCAGGTAGTATGGAATATGAATTAGTCAATACGGACGTGGGAGAACTAGATATTACTAAGGTAGATCGCGTCATGGATTTTGTGCGGCAGATACGTCCCTATGCGATTATCAACTGTGCGGCGTATACCGCAGTGGAGGCGTGTGAAAACGAGGAGGACCTTGCATTTCGCATCAATGCGATCGGACCAAGGAATTTAAGTATTGCGGCATCCGAGACGGGGGCGAAGCTGATGCATGTCTCTACGGATTATGTGTTTGACGGCAACGGGAACAGACCATATCGAGAGATGGACCCGGTAGGACCGCAGGGAGCTTACGGCAGAACCAAACTTGCCGGTGAGAATTTTGTGAAGGAATTTAGCGACAGGCATTATATCGTGCGTACAGCGTGGTTATATGGGGATGGCAAGAATTTTGTCAAGACGATGCTCCGACTGTCGGAGACGCATGAAAAAGTCAGGGTGGTGAAAGACCAGGTCGGATCGCCCACAAGCGCGGCAGAATTGGCGAAGGCGATTGCATACCTTCTCCCTACGGAGAATTACGGGCTGTTCCACGGGACATGCGAGGGGGATTGTAGCTGGGCGCAGTTTACAGAAGAGATCTTTAAGCTGACGGGTAAGGATACGGTTGTGGAGCCAATTACATCGGAAGAGTACGGTGCGGCGGTCAAGCGTCCTGCCTATTCAATCTTAGAGAATTATATGTTGAAAATGACGACGGATTTTATGTTTGCCGATTGGCATGATGCGATCGCGGAGTATTTGAAATCGGTATAAATCACTTTACACCTATTTCTTTTTGTGAGAAAATAACCCAAATGACAACAAGAAAGGATATAGTTTGATATGCAGAAAGTGGCTCTAATCACAGGTATTACAGGACAGGATGGTTCTTATCTGGCGGAGTTCTTGCTGGGGAAGGGATATGAAGTGCACGGCCTGATACGCAGACACAGCATTTCCAACACAGCAAGGATCGATCATCTGATTCATTCGGATTATAACAAGGTGAAATTCTTTTTACATTTTGCAGACACGACGGATTCAAGCAATTTGATGAGGTTGATTGCGGAGATACGCCCCAGCGAGGTGTACAATCTAGCAGCGCAGTCTCATGTGGGCGTGTCTTTTGAAGTGCCGGAGTATACGGCGGAAGCGACGGGAGTCAGCACTTTGAAATTGCTAGAAGCGATCCGGGTCAACGGTGGGACGTGTAGATTTTATCAGGCGTCTACTTCCGAATTGTTTGGCGGAATCCCGGAGACGGCGCCGCAGAGCGAGACAACGCCTTTTTACCCGAAGAGCCCTTACGGAGCCGCCAAGTTGTATTCTTATTGGATTACGGTCAATTACAGAGAGTCTTATAATATGTTTGCCTGCAACGGTATACTGTTTAACCATGAGTCACCGAGACGGGGCGAGAATTTTGTCACAAGAAAAATTACCCTTGCAATCGCCAATATCATTGCGGGCAAGCAGGACAAGCTGTCTCTTGGCAATATGAATGCGAAGCGCGACTGGGGATTCGCCGGAGACTATGTAAAGGGAATGTGGCTGATGCTTCAGCAGAATGCTCCGAGCGATTATGTGCTTGCAACGAATGAGACACACACGGTCAGGGAATTTGTGGAAGCAGCGTTTTGTGAACTCGGTGTGAAAATACGCTGGGAAGGAAGCGGCGTTGACGAGAAGGGATACGATGCGGCAAGCGGCAGACTGCTCGTTGATGTTAATCCGGAGTTTTATCGTCCGGCGGAAGTGGAATTTCTGTGGGGCAACTGCGAGAAGGCAGAAAAAGAGTTGGGTTGGAAAAGAGATGTAGACTTCAAGGCGCTGGTTGCCATGATGATGGAATCTGATCTAAAAGAAATCGCAGGCATGACCTGTGAGGAATATAGACAGAAGAATCAGTAAGAAGTGTGACGAAATATAGAGAAAGGCATGGACATCTATGCTGTCAGTGATAGTGATATGGATTTACATGTTTCTCACCACTTTTCCGATCGGATACGGAATCATATATGCAGTCACGGGAAGAACGTCTTACCGAGTCAGACATATGGATTCCTATCTGGTATGCGGTCTTGCGGGCGTTACGGTCTACGCGCAGTTTTTCAGTCTGTTTGCGAAGGTCGGTCTGGCGGCCAATCTGTTTTTGTGCGCAGCCGATTTGATCGTTCTATGGGTGTGCAGACGGACGCTTGGCAAAATGTTACGGGAAGTGTGGAGTGATATACGGGACAATCGATCAGGAAAAAGAGGGAGGATGTTTATCATGCTGTTCCTCTTTTTACTATTTGCATATGGTGCTTCGAGGGGGATCATTCATTATGATACGAGCCTGTACCACGCGCAGAGTATTCGCTGGATTGAAGAGTATGGCGTGGTGAAAGGATTAGGGAATCTGCATTGTCGGCTGGCTTACAACAGTTCTTCTTTTGCGCTGTCGGCATTGTACAGTATGGCGTTTCTCGGCGGACAGTCCTATCATTGCGCAGCCGGGTGGATGGCTTTTCTTCTGGCTAAGATATGCATGGAAATAACAGGTTCTTTTCGGTGCAGGAGGCTGCGGGTCAGTGATTTTGCTAGGGTGATGGGGATATATTACCTAGTCATTATTTTTGATGAGATGGTTTCGCCGGCTTCCGATTATTTCATGGTGCTGATCGCCTTTTATATTGTGATCCGCTGGCTTGAGTTACTAGAAAAGAAAACCGGAGAAATAATGCCCTATGCGATGCTTTGTGTACTCGGCGTATTTTTGATGACAGTGAAATTGTCGGCGGCGCTTGTTCTACTTTTGGTCATTTATCCGGCATATTATTTGTTGCGGCAAAAGCGGTGGAAGGAGATTGCGGGATATCTTCTATTAGGGATCGTGACAGCGCTACCATTTTTTGTAAGAAATGTGATGTTATCCGGCTGGTTGGTCTATCCTTTTACGCAGATGGATCTGTTGCATGTAGCTTGGAAAATACCGAAAGGCGTGGCGGACTACGATGCGAAAGAGATTCAGGTATGGGGCAGGGGATATTCGGACGTGAACAAATATGATCTTTCCATGCGGGAGTGGCTACCGGACTGGTTTCGTTCTCTGGCGGGCAGTGATAAACTGTTTGTGGTTCTATCGGCGGCGTCTGTGTGTATCCTGCTTGTATACGGTGTCGGTCTGTTGTGCGGATTTTGCAAAGGCCGAAAGGAAGTTCTGCTGGTACAGGCGACTGTGGCAGGGTCTTTTCTCTTCTGGCTATGTACGTCCCCTCTGATTCGCTATGGGTGTGTCTATGTGTATTTGACACCTGCGGTTATTCTTGGTGGAATCTACGAGGATATCGTGTCTGCATGGGAGAGTCGGGTGAAGGCAGGACAATATGATTTGAACAATGGGAGCAGTCGAATCAGCAAGGCGGGACAGGTGTTGGGGAATATGGTCAGATGGTGCGGACTGGTGGTTATGGCGTTTCTTGTCATATATAAATGTGTGGCGCTCGGAAGAGAGATCGTCTCTTCCTATGTGGACGACTATTGGTTGGTACAAAAAGATTATGAGAATTATGAGACCGATTCTTATGAGATCAACGGAGCCAGGTTCTATTATCCGGTGAATGGGGATCAGGTGGGGTACGATGCATTCCCGTCTGCGCCCGCGAAAGTGGAAGTGAGGTTTTTAGGACAAAATATCGGGGACGGATTTGCCGAATTAGGGGCGCAGGGAGAATAAGCATGGTATCGAAAGTAATCCTGTAAGTATCATCAGCAGTCATTGGGAACAGATTCTAAATCAAACGAAATTCCATTCTCTGTCAACAAGGACTTTAAATATTCGTTTTGAGAAGATAAACGGTTGATTTTCGGTAAATAGTATTCAGCTTCTTCTTTCTTGGTGCGCTCAATAATTTCGGCGGAACTGGTGCCGCATAAGTTTAAGATTCCTTCACAAACCATGGATGAGTCTCCTTTCGTTCTGATATTGGCAGTAGCAATCTGATGCATGTACTTAATGTAGACCTCTTGTTCTTGATGCATCCGATAATCATCGGCAAGTCGGTTTGCCAAGCTGCTATCCTGCAATTTGTTTGTGAGACAGCGCAGATATAGATTTTCTTCAGGGGAAAGTTCGCCGGTAACGATAATCTGTGTGCGGAAAGTCTCTTTATTGATATGATATACTCCTGTGGTGACTTTTGCAACAGTCAAATTCCTTTCTTTGCATAGGTGTTTCATAAGTTTTCTCGGATAGTGGCAGCTTAGAAGAGTTAGACTGACATCGAGACTGGAATATTGGGGTGATGTACCCATTTGTGCAATGAGTAGTCCGGCGTATCCGATCGTTTTATAATACGAATTAATCGTGACAGAAGAGCCGACGCCTTTGATCTCAAGCAGGTTAAAAGTCCTGAAAATAAGCGCTATATTTTTGGAGATGATCTGATCCGTTAATTTTTTAATGATGAGCAGGTCAATTCGGTAATTGTTTCTGCCAAGTTTATATTCTGTTATGTATTGCAAAAGGTCGGAATAATCTTTGAGTTCAATTTGAAATGCGCACGTGGCGGCTTCGTGCCAGTTGATGCGGGGATTAAGAGGTGCTTTGAGAGACATAGAATAGATACCTTTCATTAAGATACGCCATAAAGGCTGATAAGATATTATAATTTGATTGTATAGAATATAGATTGCAATATAGATAGCAAGTAAGGTATTTATATCATAAACAGAAATGTATTACAAATAGTTTTTATAAATAACATGTAGAAAAAATAGAATTGAGTTATGGTTGTATAGTTTCACAGTTTCAAGATATAGAATGATTTTAATGTACTTTGTGATATAGATACTAAATATAGTATTGTGCATTTTTATGTTAAAGGAAATTTCTATGCTTATTTCGAGTTCGCGAAGCGAACACAAATTGCAAACCGTTCGGTTTTTGTTATAATGGATACAAACTAATAAAATTATTATTTATACAATTTAATAAATGAACAGGGAGAGCGACAATGAATTATACAGACAAAATCTACGTAGCAGGACACAGAGGGCTAGTTGGCAGCGCCATCGTAAGAAGCTTGGAGTCGAAAGGATATCACAATATTATCGGCAGGACGCACAGGGAACTCGACCTCACGAACCAGCAGGCAGTCAGAGATTTCTTTGAGGCAGAGAAGCCGGACGTGGTGGTTCTAGCGGCGGCTAAGGTGGGTGGCATCAATGCCAACAATACGACGCCGGCGGAGTTTGCCTATGAAAATATGCAGATTCAGTGTAACGTCATCAAATGCTGTCACGATTACAAAGTGAAGAAATTATTGTTTTTGGGGAGTACGTGCATCTATCCGAGGATGGCACCGCAGCCGATTCCGGAAGACGCTTTCTTGACGGGACCGCTTGAGGAGACGAACGAGGCATATGCGATTGCCAAGATCTCTGGGCTTGAAATGTGCAAATTCTTTAAGCGACAGTATGGTGATGACTTTATTAGTTGTATGCCGACGAATCTCTACGGTCCACATGATAATTATGATCTTGAGGGCTCGCATGTTATGCCGGCGATGATCCGCAAGTTCCATGAGGCGAAAGTAAACGGCGCGTCTACGGTAGAATTGTGGGGAACCGGCACGCCGTTACGGGAATTTCTGTATGTGGATGATATGGCGGATGCCTGCGTGTTCCTGTTGGAGAATTATAGTGGGGAACAGCACGTGAATGTCGGGACGGGCAAAGAGGTTACGATCAAAGAACTGGCGGAGACGGTACAGAGAGTAGTCGGATACGAGGGCGAGATTGTTTGGAATCAGGACATGCCGGACGGTACGCCGCGCAAACTGACGGATGTGGCGAAACTTCATGAGCTTGGCTGGAATCATACGGTTGAGCTTGAGGAGGGCGTGCAGCTTGCTTACGATTGGTTTAAAGAAAATGTGGATTCTGCGAGGCTGTAGGCGATAACTTACAATATACAGAATATTGTTTGTTTGGTATTATGTATATTACGACGCGATTACGCGAATAAATCAGTGCGCAGAAGGAGAAAGGAATGATACAGGAAAATACGTTGTCTGTCAGAAAATTGGAACAGGAGATTTCAAGGTTTATGCTGGAGTTGGGAGTACCCGCACATCTGCGAGGCTATCAGTATTTACGGAGCGCCGTGGAGATGTGTACGAATGATATGGAACTGGTAGGCAGCGTCACGAAGTTGCTCTATCCGGATCTGGCGAAGTTATACCGCACGACGGATCAGAAGATTGAGCGGGCGATCAGGAATGCGATCGAGGTGTCCTGGGAGCGTGGAAACGGTGATTTGTTTGAACAGTTGTTTGGCTACAGCAATTCACCGGAGTATGGCAGACCTACAAACAGTGAGTATATTGCAACGGTGGCGGATCATATCCGGTTAACATACGGATTGGTATAGCTGCATGGGAAAGGAAGAGCGCGACTCTTCCTTTTTTTGTTTATCTATGCTAAAATATGAGCATATATGTGAAAGGCACGGTAAACGGGATGAAATTACTCAGTGTTATAGTACCTTGTTATAATGAAGAAGAGAATATCAGGGATTTTTATGATGAATTATTTAAGAATACCTCCTTTTTTGAGGAGAAAAAGATAGAGGTGGAACTGATCTATATCGATGACGGTTCCAAGGATCGTACGGTAGATGAGATCAGAAAGCTGCATGATGAGGATGCTAGAGTGCATATGGTTTCTTTTTCCAGGAATTTCGGAAAAGAGGCGGCGATTTATGCAGGATTGCAGAAGGCAAAGGGAGATTTGGCGGTATTTATGGATGCGGATCTGCAGGACCCGCCATCGCTCCTGCCGGAAATGTATCGATACATCGAAGAGGGGTATGATTCTGTCGCCACCAGACGCGTCACAAGAAAAGGGGAACCGCTAGTCCGGTCTTTTTTTGCAAGAATATTTTACCGGCTTATGAACAAAATATCGAAAACAGAAATCGTGGACGGCGCGAGGGACTACCGGCTGATGACCAGGCAGGTAGTGGATGCGATTCTTGCGATGACGGAATATAACCGGTTTACCAAGGGAATCTTCGGCTGGGTAGGTTATGAGACGAAGTGGCTTGAGTATGAGAACATTGAGCGTAAGAAGGGCGAAACGAAATGGTCTTTCTGGAAATTGTTTGCCTACTCATTGGAAGGGATTACCGCATTTTCTACGGTGCCGCTTACGATTGCGGCGGTGATAGGTGCACTGTTCTGCGTGGCGGCGTTTATCATGATTGTTGTGATTGTTGTAAAAACGCTTATATTCGGTGATCCTACTTCGGGGTGGCCTTCCATGGTATGTATTATATTGCTGGTCGGCGGTGTCCAGTTGTTCTGTCTTGGTATCGTGGGGCAGTATTTATCCAAGACTTATATGGAAGTGAAGAAGAGGCCGATTTATCTTGTGAAGGAAGATATTTAGGAAATGTGTTGATAGGAAAGAGATGTTTAGGAAATCATTTTAGGGAACAAGCGATTTAGACATTGTGCAGAGGATATTTTCATGAATGAGACGGTCAGCATCATCGTGCCGGTATATCGCGCCGAATCGTATATTGCAGAAGCGGTCGCGATGGTAAGAAAGCAGACGTACCCGGATTGGGAACTGTTGTTAATAGAGGATTGTTCGCCGGATGAGAGCGCGGCGGTCATCCGCAGGACGCTTGCGGAGAATGGATTTACGGATATTTCTGTTAAAGATGCCGATACGGATACAGGCGCGGAGGCGGCGGGACAGGAAAATTTGTCTTGCATCAAACAGCAGAATATCCGTTCGGTGGAACAATATGAGGACTCTTTCGGGCGACGGGTCATACTCGTCTGCAAGGCGAAAAATGAAGGCGCCGCAGCCGCACGCAATACAGGGCTTGACATGGCACAGGGCAGATACATCTCGTTTCTGGATGCGGACGATGTCTGGTTTGCGGACAAATTGGAGAAAGAATTGCATTTTATGAGGGACAGGCAGGCGGGTTTTGTGTTCACAGCATACGAGTTTGGCGATGAGCAGGCGAATCCTACGGGCAAAGTGGTGCATGTCCCGCCGCAGCTTGTTTACAGGCAGGCGTTGTCGCGGACGGTAATCTTTACGACGACAGTTTTGTTTGACCGGAATATCCTTCCGACTGAGCTGATGAGAATGCCGAATGTGGCAAGTGAGGATACTGCTACATGGTGGCAGATTCTGCGGGCGGGTTATCGTGCCTACGGGCTGGACGAAGTACTTGCGGTCTATAGACGTCCGGTGAAATCCTTGTCGTCGAATAAGCTGGTGGCGATGAAACGCATATGGAATCTATATCGCAGGCAGGAGAAGTTATCGGTGGTTTCCAGTGTGCGTTATTTCATTCTGTGGGCGTATCGTGCCACTGTGAGACGGCTGTAGCAAAAGAGGTATGATTGATTATGAAACGGATAGAATCATTGAAAAGACTTATCATATTGCAGTTATCTTTTATCGGGCTGCTTATTCATACGGCGATCTATGCCTATTATTGGTTTGAAGATTATTATCCGTATCTGCGGTATCATGGTAAGGCAAATTTTTTCTTTAAAGGACATGTTCTTATTATTCTGATCTATTTTATACTGCTATTTTTCTTTGCCAGTACTTACGGTGTGCTGAAGGTCGGATATCTGAAGCCTACCGATGTATTTATATCAGAGTTTTTTTCTCTGCTTTTTGTAAATGCTATCTCGTATTTTCAAATATCGCTGATGGCAAACTGGGTCGTTCATGTCCGACCGATCGTCGAGGCAATGGTGATACAGACACTCTTTTCGATCGTATGGGTATATGTGTGCAATACATGCTATTTCCGGGCATTTCCGCCGCGGGCGATTTTGATCATTCACGGGGAACGTCCGATTGATGATATCGTGGCAAAATTTGAGTCGCGCAAGGAAAAATATGAAATTGGTAGGACGATGAATATTTCAGAAGGTATGGAAAACATAAAAAAAGAGATTCAGGGAGATTACGGAGCAGTGGTATTATGGGATATTCCTGTCACCGCTCGGAATGATCTGTTGAAATATTGTTACAGCCGTTCCGTCCGTGTTTATATGATGCCTAAGATATCAGATGTGCTGGTAAAGGGGGCGGATCAACTTCATCTGTTCGATACGCCACTGTACCTGACGAGGGAGTATGCGCTTAAGATCGAACAGCGGCTCGCAAAGAGAATGATCGATCTGATCTGCTCGATCCTGCTTCTAATCATTGCCTCTCCGTTTATGCTGATTACGGCGATTGCGATCAAGGCGTATGACGGCGGACCGGTGCTGTATAAGCAGGTGAGATGTACGATCGGGCGCAGGGAATTTTATATTCTGAAATTCAGAAGTATGAAAGTGGATGCGGAGAAGGACGGTGTGGCAAGGCTTGCCTCGAAGAATGATTCGCGTATCACGCCCGTCGGGAAGGTTATCCGTGCGACGAGAATCGACGAACTTCCGCAGTTGCTTAATATTTTGAGGGGCGATATGTCTTTTATCGGTCCCAGACCGGAGAGACCGGAGATCATAGATCAGTATATGGAAGACATGCCGGAATTTGCTTTTCGTATGAAGGTGAAGGCTGGTCTTGCAGGATATGCGCAGGTGTACGGCAAGTATAACACGACTCCCTACGATAAGTTGAAACTGGATCTGACCTATATCGAACAATACTCGGTGTGGCTGGATCTGAAACTGATGCTTCTGACCTTGAAGATACTGATTAAGCCGGAGAGTACGGAAGGAGTGGACAGCACGCAGACTACGGCGATGCGGGAGAAATAAATACAGTTCGGAGGCGGTGTGACGCTAAGAAAAATAGAGAAAGGTTGAACATATGCGGGAAGGAAACTATGTCGATGCCGGCATGGATATGAAGAAACTGGGGATCTGTTTTATAAGAGAATGCTGGCTGGTGTTTGTGGCGGCAGCACTTGGTGCGGTCATCGGGGCTGTGGTCTATATGATTGTACGCACGGTGCCGGAGTCGGAACGGGAATATCAGGCGATGTCCAAAATTTATCTCGATTTTGCCTCGGACGAGACGGGAGAGGCTTACCAGGCGTACAATGGATACACATGGAATGATTTGATGGTGACAGATCCATTTCTCGATGTAACTATGGGGTATCTTTCGCAGGATTATACGCGGGAAGAGGTTGCGGCAGCGACAAAGGCGGAGATCCTGTCGGATATCAGACTTTTGACCGTCACGATTACTACGCATGATGCGGACAGATGCAACGCGATTATGCAGGCGACGGGAAAGTCCCTGGTACAGCGGGGCGATACGGCGAAGGAGTTTATTAATATTGAGGTGATACAATGTACAGAGGCAGAACTCGTGACGGCGGATGACCGGACGATTCAGGCGGCGCTTGTAGGTTTGGGCATAGCGGTTGCGTTGACATTGTTTGGTATGCTGTTCTATTATATAATGGACGACCGTATATTTGTGGCAGGTGATTTGAGAAATGTGACAGATGCGTCATTTGTTGGCTATGCCGGTGCGGATAGATGGCTGGGGAAAGATTATGATGACAATCTATCGTATTTGCGGGAAAAAGTAGGGACGGTCAGTATTTTTTCTGTTACGCAGAAGACATGGAAAGCAGACAGCGCGGGACGTGGACAAGAGGGGGAGGACACACAGGAGACGCCGAGAACGGACAGTGCGGGACAGGAGCAGTCGGCAGTCACGCAGGAAAAGTGGAAAGAATTATGTGCGGCGGACGGCGTTGTCGTTATGGTGGAGTACGGTAGAGTACATGCGTCTTACCTTGCGTATATGCTAGAACAGCTCAGACTCAGGGAATGCCGGATTGCCGGAATCGGGATCGCCGGCGCAGATAATAAATTTCTAAATAGATATTACGGGCATGCAGTCGGCAGAGGGCAGGCGTGACGGGTGAAGCTATGAAAATACAGCTTTTGGTATCGGCGGTGGACAAGGATGCCGCCGCGCTGATAAAACAAATGCATATACGTACCGGCGCGGTGATTGTGAACCAGTGTGGCAGGTATGGATACGAGGAACTCACGGACTGCGGGCATAGGATACAGGTTTTTTCCATGCCGGAGCGGGGCGTGGGTTTAAGCCGCAATACGGCGTTGTTACATGCGAATGCGGATGTCTGTGTTTTTTCCGATGAGGATATCGTGCTTGCCGGGGATTATGAGGAGAAGATTGGCAGGGCATATGAGGAGTTACCCGATGCGGATATGATTCTTGTCAACGTGAAGGTGGCATCGTCCAGACGGACTTACTGGAACGAGGATGTCCATCGAATTAATTATCGCAATTACGGTCGGTATCCGGCGTACAGCATCACGGCGAAACAGGATGCACTTCTTCGAGCCAACGTGCACTATTCCCTGCTTTTTGGGGGCGGAGCTAAGTATAGCAATGGGGAGGACAGCCTTTTCTTAAAAGATTGTCTGAAAGCCGGTTTGAAGATTTATTCCCATACAATCTGTATCGGTGAGGAAGTGGAACGGGAATCTACTTGGTTCAGCGGATATCATGAGAAGTTTTTCCGGGACAGGGGAGTCTTGTATCATTATCTGTATGGACGTCTTGCACTGCCGTTGGCGTTTCGTTTCCTGTGGGTGCACAGGGGAGAGATGTGCAGGGAAGTTCCGCTTAAGCAGGCATATGCATGGATGCGGGATGGGGTGCGCGAAGCCAAGGGATGATAAGACAGTACGACGGCAGCAGGCGTCGGAACGGCTGATTGGTGACAGAAACAGCAGATAGTGGCATGGCTGGTTGGGACAGGTGCATTTAGATTGCCGAAATGGAGAGACAGGAGAACAGGGAATGACTTTCAGTATCATCGTGGTGTGCTTGAATGCGGGCAAGAAACTTCGCGGAACGATTGAAAGCATCCGTAGTCAGACGGAGCAGGATTATGAGATTCTTGTAAAAGACGGCGGTTCTACCGATGTGGAGACGGTAGGATATATGGAGGGTGATCTGACAAAGAGCGTAGGAGCAGACGGAAAAGTCAGATTGTTTACACAGAAAGATACGGGCATTTATGATGCCATGAATCAGGCGGTACGGCATGTCCGGGGGGATTATGTTCTTTTCATGAATTGCGGGGACAGTTTCTACGATGAACATGTGCTTGAGAAGGTAAAAGAACAGATCATGCAGACGGCGCGGACAGATGGGAAACGGCGTAGACAGGAAACGCATCATCTGCAGAAACCGCGGAATTCGCAGGCGGCGTCACGATACATCTTTTACGGGAATATCTACGAGAAACAGACGGATACGCTTGTACAGTCCAATCCGCACATCGACGATTTTGCATGTTACCGCAATGTTCCCTGTCATCAGGCATGTTTCTATGATGCCGGGCTGTTGCGTGACAAAATGTTTGATACGTCCTATGCGGTGCGTGCCGATTACGAGCATTTTCTGTGGTGTTATTACAAAGCCCGCGCGGAAATGGTATATATGCCGATTACCGTGGCACTCTATGAAGGCGGGGGTTTTTCCGAGACACGGGAGAATGAAAAGAAGTCACGGCAGGAACATCGGGAGATCACAGGGAAATATATGCCGGCATCCATGGTTCGCAAATACCGCCTTATCATGTGGTTGACGCTTGCGCCCGTAAGGACGTGGATCGCGCGCAATCCGGTTACGGCGGGAATTTATCAGAATATGAAACGAAGGGTCTATCGGAAGCAATCTGCATGACAGTATGCGATGCAACAATACAACGGAGGGAAGAGACATGAAAGTACTATGGGTATGTAACATTATGCTTCCTACAATCGCTAGACAGCTTGGGATTTCCTACAGCAGCAGGGAAGGGTGGCTGAGTGGGCTGTTAGAGCGCGTTGTACAGGAACAGGGCTGGAACCGCATTGAATTGGGAATCGCCTTTCCATCAGACGAGGAGCAGGGAAATTTTCATCGTCTGTTACAGCTTGGCGAGAACACTTCATGCCATTGTTACGGATTTGTGGAGAATTTGGACACTCCTGAAATATATGACGACGGATTAGAGAAACGTTTTGAAGAGATACTAGAAGAGTTTCAGCCGGATATCCTGCATGTGTTCGGCACGGAGTTTCCGCACGCGCTTGCGAGTATCAAAACTTATGGGAAGCCGGAGAAGACTCTGGTCGGTATACAGGGGGTATGCAGCGTTATTGCGGAGGAGTATATGGCTGACCTGCCGATGAAGGTGCAAAGACAGGTGACATTGCGCGACCGCATCAAACAGGACAGTATCAGACAACAACAGAAGAAATTCAAGAAGCGCGGCGAGAATGAGAAAAAGGCGCTGCTTCTGACGAAGAATATTGCGGGAAGAACCGATTTCGACCGCGCACAGGCACAGAAGATCAATCCGGAAGCAAAGTATTATTATCTGAATGAGACGTTACGGGGAATCTTTTATCGTGACAGATGGAAAAGGACGGCGTGCAGACCCTACAGCATTTTCTTAAGTCAGGGTGATTATCCGCTCAAGGGATTCCATTATTTGCTAAGAGCCTTGCCGAAGGTGCTTGAGCAGTTCCCCGATACGCATGTCTATGTGGCGGGCAATAATATTATCGAGAGCGGCACTTTGCAGGATCGGTTAAAATTGTCGGCATACGGCAAATATCTCAGAAAATTGATTAAGGAGAACCAGCTTGGCGATAAGATCACGATGTTAGGCAGACTGACTGCGGAGGAAATGAAAGAGCAGTACTTGCAGAGTCATCTTTTTGTGTTGCCGTCGGCTTTGGAAAATTCGCCGAACTCGTTGGGGGAGGCAATGCTTCTTGGCGTACCGTGTGTGGCTGCCGATGTGGGCGGAGTACATAATCTGCTGACGGACGGTGGCGACGGTATGTTGTATCCTGCGGGAGATGTGGAATCTCTGGCGGACAGGATCATTGAGATTTTTACGAAAGAGGCAATCGTGGAACGTTTCTCGGATAATGCGAGAAAACATGCGAGAGTGAACCACGATGCAGACCAGAATTATTACCGTCTGATACACATTTATCGGGAGTTGATGTCATGACGTTTACGTTTGTATCCAATTACATCAACCATCATCAGATTCCGCTGTGTGAGGCGCTCTATCGGGAACTAGGTGGGGATTATATGTTTATACAGACGATGCCGATGGAGGCGGAGCGTCTCGCGATGGGGTGGGGTGTGGATCTGAATCAACTTCCCTATGTGCAATGTCTGTATGAAGCGGAGTATGACTGTCTGAAAAAGATCGCTGAGAGCGACGTGGTGTTGTTTGGCTGGACATGCCGGGAGGACATCGTGGCGGACAGGCTTGCTACGGGTAAGACGACTCTTCGCGTGAGCGAGAGGCTTTATAGGGAAGGGCAGTGGAAGGCAGTTTCGCCGAGGGGACTGATTGCGAAGTATGGGGAGCATATCAAATACCGTAAACAGAATGTCTGTATGCTGTGCGCCGGCGCTTATACGGCATCGGATTTTCATCTGATCGGCGCGTATCCCGGCAAGATGTTTCAGTGGGGATATTTTACGAAACTGCGAACCTACAGCGATGAGCAGTTTGAGAGTATGAAACCGCAGGACGGTGTGCTCCATATTGTGTGGGCGGGCAGATTCATTCCCTTAAAACACCCGGAATATGTGGTGCGGCTTGCGCGGAAACTGCGCGGAAACGGTTATGATTTCTGTATTCATATGATTGGTGACGGAGAACGGGAACCGATGATTCGGCGTGAGGTGGAAAGTTCCGGTCTGACACGGTATTTTCAGTTTTACGGCTATATAGCGCCGGAATCGGTGCGCGATGTGATGGAAAGGTGTCATATCCATCTTTTTACCAGTAATTATCTGGAAGGATGGGGCGCGGTGGTCAATGAAGGCATGAACAGCGGCTGCGTTGAGGTGGTCAATGCGCAGGTGGGTGCGGCTCCGTATCTGATAAGGCATGGAGTGAATGGACTTGTTTATCCGGATGACCGTTATGACAAGATGGAAGAGATGGTACTGGGTATTTTTGCTGACTGGTCAAAGTATAAAAAGCTGGGGCGAGCTGCCTATGAGACGATTTGTGACACATGGAACGCGGAACATGCGGCGCAGGAACTTTTGCGGTTTTCTAGGAAATTATTGCAAGGGGAGATTGCGCCGGCAAAGACGGGACCTCTCAGCGTGGCAAAACCTGTCAGACCGGGCAGGATGTACCGGGTGATGATGAAGGAAGCCGGGAAGCAATGACAGGTGATTATGAATCATGTAGAGAAATAAAGACAGCCGATAATAAGTAATATGGTAAATAGTGATAAATAATGATAAATAATGATAAATAATGCAGGAAATAGTAACTAGGGTTCGGGCGTCGAGAGGTCTATCGTATAAGTTGTGAAGGCAGATTGCACAAAAAGTTCTCTTGTGTCGGGTTTCGTCGAATGGATTTTCTAAGTATTCCGATGTAAGCTGTGACACCGGACGCAACCGCCCTCAACGCGCATCCATGCGCGATTCGGGCTTTTCGGGACATCCATGTCCCGAAATTGCTAGTTCCTAGACGGAATACTAAGAAAATCTCAGTCTCCTACACAGGACAACTGCGTGAACTTTTTGTGCAATCTGCCAGCCAAAGTTTATCGAAAGAGCTTTTGGCACTTGAATCTAATGAGATTAACGAGAGAAAAATGATGGAAAATGACAAGGGAGTCTGGATGTCTGAGAAGATCAGTGTGATTGTGCCGGTATACAATTCCATAGATTGTCTGGAGAAATGTGTGAAGTCTATTTGTGCGCAGACGTACACGAATCTGGAGATTCTTCTGATTGACGATGGTTCGACAGATGGTACGGATAAGTTGTGTGAGTGGCTTGCATCCAAAGACTACCGTATCAGGACTTACCACAAGAAGAACGGTGGTGCGTCTTCAGCGCGCAATATGGGTATTTGGCTTGCATCGGGAGAGTATTTTGGTTTCGTGGACAGTGACGACTATATTGAACCGGATATGTATGAGCTGATGATGGAGTCCATGCGAGAGAAACGCGTGCCGATTGTTCAGATTTCCAGAGACGAGGTGGACGAGATGGGAGGGCGGCTGCCGGATGTCTGTGTACCGCCCGAACGTGAGTGGTTTTGTAAGGCAGAAGATTTTTTGCGAGAACTGCTGCTGCACAAGGGAGACTGCTCGTTCTGTACGAAGCTGGTAAGACGGGAGCTATTTGAGAAACATAGATTTCCGGAAGGGAAACTAAATGAGGATTTCAGTCTTTTGGTGGAGATGCTTCAGGAGATTGACGGGATTATGATCCTGCCGAAGCAGTGTTATCATGTAGTATGCCGTAAACAAAGCACGACCCGCAGCAGGACGCCGGACAGTTTCTCACGGGTGTTTCTTGATATCGTGGACAATGCCGATCAAATGCAGGAGTTGGTGGATGTAAAGTATCCTGCGCTGCATTCCTATGCGGTGCGTTTTAATTTATACCAGCGATTGGATTACCTTCTTCATGTGCCGATTGTGCAGATGAGGGGGGATAATGTTTTTTATCAGAAGGTGAAACAATATCTGAGGCGACATGTGCGTGATAGTATCAGCAATCCTTATCTGACAAGGAAAAATAAGATTTATCTGCTGCTTCTGACGGTTGCGCCTAAGACGGTCAGAAAAGTGCATGCACGGAAGATGGCAGCTATGCAGCGGGGAGAATAGGACAGGAGAGTAAAGCAGGCAGGAATGGGACAGAGGAATGACAGCGGTACAGGAAAAAGGCATTTGACTGGAAACAGCCGAAAATACCTCATAGCGTTCCTAATGATATGGGTGGCGCAGATGGCAGCCGCCTTTTATTTCTGTGCGCAGAAACAGGGGTTTCATGAGGACGAATATTACACTTACTATGGGACTGCACGGACGAATGGATTCTATGTCGAGGACGGTCAGTGGATGGACAGGGAAACTTATTTGAATGAGTTTGTGGTTCTTCCCGACCAGCGTTTCCAGTATGGGCTGGTCAGGCTGGTACAATCTTGGGATGTACATCCGCCGATGTATTACTGGGTGTTTCATACGGTGCAGTCGTTTACGCCGAATGTGTTTTCCAAGTGGACGGGGCTGTCGGTCAATCTTTTTTTTCATGGAATCAATCTTATTTTACTGACATTTCTGTCATATTTGGTCGGCGGACGCGATCGGAAACTTTCGATTTTCGTGACGCTCTGCTATGGGTTTACGCCTGCCGCCATGAGCGGCGTAGTATTCATCCGAATGTATGAGATGTTGACGGCGATGGTGCTTTTGTGCGCGCTTTTGCATGTGCGGGCAGTGCAGGCGGATGAAGAGAAACTGTCTGTCATAAAATATCTTGTGCCAATGGCGGTGGTGACTTATGCCGGATTCTTGACACAATATTATTATTCTATTTTTCTGTTTTATCTGGCGGTCGCCTTCGGCGTGTGGATGTTGTGGAGAGACCGGAATCTGTGGAATTGCATAAGGTACGGGATCGCGCAGGGGAGTGCGCTGATACTCGCCTATCTGACATATCCTTCCTGCCTCGGTCAGATGTTTCGGGGACAGAGAGGGGCGCAGGCGACGAAGAGTTTCTTTGATCTGTCCAATACGTTGGAACGATTCTGGTTTTTCGGGGATCTGATGAATCGGTATGCGTTCGGGCATTTGTTTTTTGTGGGACTGGTTCTGATGCTGCTGCTGGCGGCGGTGGTGCATAGAAAAAGGAGATATATCGTAGGAGACGGTTTGGGAAATGATGCGGCGGGAAATAAAGGAATAAGTGAAGAACAATCCGGTTTTCAAGGTGACGTGAAAGTTGTAGGGCGGGGCGGCGAGAGAGTCAGCAAAGAGTTCTGGGTACTTACGTTTGCAGCGGTCGGATATTTTCTGACAGTCTCTAAGACAGCGCTTCTTCTCGGAGCGACTTCCAACCGCTATCAACTGCCGATTTATGGTATAGCTGTCCTCTTGGTTTTGATGGGGATACGGGTCTTGGGGTGTGCAGCTTTTGCTTCTGCCATCAGATACAGGAAATATACGTGCCATGTGGTGATGGCGTTGTGTCTTGTGGCGGTTGTCTTGTCATTGCATTTTGACGGGGTGTTGTTTCTCTATCCGGAAGACAGGGAAGAGACGGCATTTGCTAAGGAGTGTGCGGCAAGAGATATTCCTGCTGTCTATTTCTATCAGAAAGGCGAGGAGTGGTGCGTCTGGGATGTGGCAGATGAATTATTCGCCTATCCGGAAGTATACTTTGTCGAGGCGTGGGGCGAAGAGCCGATTATGGATGAACGGATACGAAATGCGGATGAGCTGGTGGTGTATATTGCTGGCGGGACGGACATCGAAAAACAGAAAGAGAGAATTACAGTCGCGAATCGCCGGAACGTAGATGCTGTGCAGCGTATTTTTTCGGAGAAGTATTGTGATGTGTTCCTGTTCTATTAAAATTTATTGCTCTTACAAAAAAACAGACAATGTTTGAGAAAATGTATACTATTGAAAGGAAGCTTATGGATAAAGTAGATGATTATAATGCAAAACGACAGCAAATTCAAGAGTGTCAGCAAATTGAATGGAAATGGTCATGGCAGGATGAATTTCTAAAGTGGTTGTGTGGATATGCCAATACAGAGGGCGGCACATTATATATTGGAGTGAATGATGACGGCTATGTGGTTGGGATGGAAGATTCCGAAAGAATGCTTGAAAGCCTGCCCAATAAGATTAATGATAAGCTGGGGATTATAGCGAGTATTCATATTTATAAAGCAAATGGAGCTGAAAATGTGCGTTATGGGAATCATGTTCCTAAAAGTATTTCGGAGAAAATCATCAATCAATATGTCTGCGGAAAAATAAATTCTGAAATGATAGAAAGTACTGATAAACGTTATAAGTCACTTGTGGTAGTTGAGAAAGAAAATAAAGTATGGGAAGCGGAGGACGGCACGAGAGAATATATATCTATAGAAATTATAAAATATCCATTTGCTATTTCGTGTGATGGGAAATATTATAAACGTTCCGGCTCGACATTACGTGAATTGAACGGCTTTGAATGAGAACGTATTTTAATCCCCCATCTGAGATGGGGAGAATGGAATAAGCCG
>JAMPGN010000240.1 GCA_023663915.1 Eubacterium sp.
CGTATTGATTATATGCGGCGATATCTCAAGGAAGTCAGGCGGGCAGTTGACGATGGCATACCTGTCATAGGTTATCAATATTGGTCGTTTATGGACAATTTTGAATGGACAGATGGATATGACAAACGATTTGGCTTGATTTATGTAGATTATCAGACCTTGAAACGGACGCCGAAGGATTCCGCCCGGTTTTATGCAGAGATTATTCAAACGAACGGCGAAAATCTTTAGGATGCGGGCAGGAAAATATTGTTAAAGATTCTTCGTGGAACGATGCTGGTTTCGATACTGCATCGGCGTTATGCCAAACTTTTTCTTAAACACGTTCTGAAAATAAGCCTGACTGGAAAAGCACAAATAAGTGCTGATTTCCAGCAGGCTTTTTGTACTGTAGGCAAGCAGGCTTTTCGCTTCCTCTAACTTGCAGCGGGTGATGTACGCCCCGATGTTGATGCCAAGATTTTTCTTAAATAACTGTATGGCATAGGAGCTGCTTCGATTTAGGTGCTTTGCGACATCGGCAATGTTCAACGGTTCATTCGTGTGTGTGCGGATGTAATCCATGGCGCTGAACAGATCCGCCGGGATGCCTTCCGGAATCTTACTATCGTGGGCGCGGTGGCAGAAGTCAAGGAGCATGGTATATTGAAGCTGTTGAATCTCCTCGATAAAGTTCTTGTTCTCGACTTCTTGAATATAGAGATCGATCAATTCATAGGTCTGCTCGATATCCACGCCACCCGGAATCGCGCCAAACATTCCCGCTTTTGTGACCGTTCCGATGAAAATATTTTTCGCCTGGCGTAAGGGAGTATTGGCAAGGATGCCTTCACGCAGGCGGTTGCTGCTTTGCATCAGAAAATCCTCTAAATTCGCTACGTTTCCGTTTTGAATCAGGGCATATAAATTCTGCTCATAGAAATAAGTATTATGCAGGTTTAGGTTTTCTTTATTGTTATAGGCGTTTAAAGTCTCCTCAGCAGAAAAGGATGCCGCGCGGTCTTTTTGGAAAAAATGATCTACTATCGAAACCCGTTCTGCATTCAGTGCGTAATGCAGAAAAATGAGATGATATAAAAACTGCGACGCGGTAAGCTGGGGGATGTTTCGCAAAAAGGCAGTGGCGGCAGGGCGGGATTCCTTGGGGATGGCATTATCGCGCAAAAAAAGATGGCTCATGGCATCGGTGAAGGGAACCTCGGAAACCGGTCCGATATCCAGAGTATAGCCGCCCTCTCGCGTGCGGATTCTGCCATATAACATGCCGGAAGCATCCGCATGAAAATCAGGGTTTCTGTCAGAATTATCAAAAACCGTGATTGGAAGAGGCTCTATGTGCAGTACACTGTAAATCGAGGAATAAATCTGTCTGTCTTCCTTATAGCAGGTCAGCGGTATGTGGTGCGCCGCAAAACAGGTTTCACAAAAATCAATAATATCCATTCAAACTCTCCCTCTGGGTAACAGTTTAGCCCATTTTTGTAATAGGAAATTCCTGCGTGAACTTCGAGTTTGCGAAGCGTAAGCAAGCAAATCTCGTAAACGAGCGTTAGCCTTTTTTATGCTATAGGAAATTTCTATGTTTATTTCGAGTTCGCGAAGCGAATCTCGTAAACGAGCGCAGCTCGTTTTTTTTTAAGTATTTTATAATAATTTACAATAAAAAACAAGATATTACACAAATGAAGAGAAAATACATGATATATTAAAAAAATATGAAAGGAGGATGGGTGATGAAAAAAGCATCTTTTTCATTGATGGATAAAAATTTGAATCTGGATCAAATAGAAGGCAAGTACAGTGCATTTGCAAAAGTTCCTTACGCGATCCCCGTCAGGATGTCAAAACCTTTAGCTCCAAATGGCTATGGCAGGGTGACGGTAGATGGGATCGAGATTTCTAGGGGAAAAACATTTTTAATCGATGTTATGGTGAAAACGAACTGCCTTTTGATCCCGGTGGGCGAGGTGGCAAAGGAATACGGCAAGGAATACTCTGTGCATTTTGAAGGCTTTGTGGCGGAGGATGGAAGCAGTTTCAAGGAGCAGACATTTTCTTTCAAGACGCTGCCAAGAGGAAAGAGAAAAACGGCTTACAAGGAACACGACCAGCTTGCATTGCAGGCGGCAAGAGAAGGTATTGTACTGCTGAAAAATGAAAATAGCGTTCTTCCCTTGAAGGAAGATTCCGTGTTGAATTGCTACGGTGCGGCACAATATATGTTCCGCAATACTTCCACGGGAGCAAGCCTGATTCATCCAAGATGGCAGGCGAATTTCCATCAGGCGGTGGAAGAACACAGCAGTTTTCGGATCAACAAAGAGATAAGTGGAATTTATGGCAGGCTGCAGGAAGTGACGCCAACACCGGAACAGATGGATCAAGCCTTTGCATTGAACGAGACGGCACTGATCTTTATTTCACGGGCATCCGGTGAGTTTCTTGATAATAAACCGGCAAAGGGCGGATATTATCTGACTGACGAGGAACTTTCCATGATTCAGGCGGTCAGCGGGCGGTTTACAAGGAAGGTTGCCATTATCAATACCGGTTATCCGATCGAGATGAAATGGGTAGATACCTATGGCATAGATGCCGTTATCTATACAGGATTTGCCGGACAGGGGGCAGGATATGCGCTGGTGGAAATACTGGATGGAAGGACCAACCCCAGCGGGAAACTGCCGGACAGCGTTGCCTTTGACTATTATGATTATCCTTCCGCCAAGAATTTCATAAATTTTAAGGAAGAAGACAAACTTCCCGGTGAAAAAGATTATGGCGTCCATCTTTATTATGAGGAAGACATTTATGTGGGATACCGCTACTTTGACACCTTTGATAAACCGGTGGCATACAGTTTCGGGCATGGGCTGAGTTACACCTCATTTTCCATAGAGGCATCGGAAGTGTCCTTTGAAAATGGGAAACTCCACGCTGCAGTCCGGGTGAAAAATACAGGAGAGGTTTCCGGGAGGGAAGTCGTGCAGCTTTATGTCCATGCACCGGAAGGAAAGATCGAGAAACCAAATAGGGTGCTGGCAGCATTTGGAAAGACCAGGAAGCTGGCGGCGGGCGAAGAGCAGACTTTGAAACTCTCTGCCGGAGCGATGAATTTTGCTTCTTTTGAGGAAGAAACCGGATGCTATTTGCTGGAATGCGGTGAGTATAAAGTATTTTGTGGAAATTCTCTTTCGGATTCGAGGTATATTGCGTCATTCCAAGTGGCAAAAACGCAGAATCTACGGGAAGTCAACCGGGTGAATCTTCCGGTTGAGCCGTTCCACAGGCTTACCAAAAAGGAACCATGGGTCGGAGAAGATTCTAAAATGGTTCCCCTTGCCGAGGCAATTCCCGTTCCAGCGAAGCGGCCGAAATATCATCCCCAAGGACTGGAAGCCTATTCGGGAGAAAAAATCACGTTTCCTGAGCTGAAAAGAGCGCCCAAGCGGTTGGATTCCTTTGTCGCACAGCTAAGCGATAAGGAACTGTGCAAGCTGAATGTCTGCGGCGGGGCGGACTGGTATATGCCATGGGGAGATGGAAGCGCAGGTAAGGTCAACACGGTCGATAAATATAAGATGCCGAAAATGAAGGTTTCGGATGGAAACACAGGATTGAACATAAAAAAACCGAATATAGGATTCCCGTCCAGCACCGTTGTAGCGGCATCTTTTAACAAAAAACTCGCCTATCGGATTGGCAAGGCAATCGGGGAAGAATCAAAAGAGAATGGTATAGCGGTAAATCTTGGCCCTGGAATGAATATACACAGAAATATTTTAAACGGACGCCATCCGGAATATTTTTCGGAAGATCCCCTGCTGGCAGGGACGATGGCGGGATTTCACGGGAAAGGTCTGGAAGATGCAGGCGTCGGGTGTACTTATAAGCATTTGTTCTGCAATAATTCCGATACTTCCAGAAAGGGAAGCCACAGTATTGTGTCGGAGAGGGCGTTGCGTGAAATTTATTACAAGGTTTTTGAAACGGCAATGGCAATCCAGATGCCGACCTGTGTCATGACGAGTTATAATTGCGTAAATGGGATTTATCCGGCTGAAAATGCGGATGTTTTACAGAAGCTGGTCCGTGGCGAGTGGCATTTTGACGGCTTTATTATGACAGACTGGGGGACTTATGATACGGTAGACCCCGTCGAGATGGTGAAAGCCGGAAACTGCTGGCTGACGGAAGGAAATGCAAAGTATGTGAAAATACTGTATCAGGCGGTAAAGGATGGACGATTAAGCCGGAATGTACTGCAGCAGAACGTCCGCTTTCTGGTTAAGATGCTTTTGAAAAGTACATAGAAGATAAAAAAGATTAAATTACAATATGATAGTAAATATTACAATACAGAGAGCGTGTTAAGAAATATACTTGTACCATAATATAGATTGGAGGAGGAAACTTATGGGTAAAACAAAGGAATTGGGGCTTGATGCCAATGGTGTGCAGAAAGTCATGAGAGGGAAGGACTATGGCTGCGATATGTTAGGGCAGTTAGGGCTTGCCTTGATGAGCAATATTGTCGGACAGCTTACGTATTTTTATACGGATAAAGTAGGTGTTGCTGCCGGAGCGGTAGGAGTTGTTATGGCGATAGCGAAGGTAATTGACGCATTCACGGATGTGATCTGTGGTCATATTGTTGATCATTCCGAGGGTGGTGACAAGAAGTATTATCGCTGGATGATCCGTATGGCTGTACCGGCTGCGGTCATTATGATTATGCTGTTCACCGTACCGATTCAGGCGGGGCAGGTTCCGGCGCTTGCTTATGTACTTGTTACGAATGTGCTTTTGACGGCAGTGCTTTATACCATGATTGCTACGCCATATGCGGCAATTCAGATTGTTCGGTCGAAGAGCATGGAAGAGCGGACGAAGATGGGCGTGTTTAGAGCGGTCGGAAGTTATGCTTCGGGTATGCTGATCGTGCTTATGACTGTGCCGATCACAAATGCATTGGGCGGATCGCAGAGTGCATGGGTGAAATACGGAGCGATGTTAGGTCTGGTGGTTCTGCTGTGCTTTCTGGTTTGTTACAATAACGGCCGCAAGGCAAAGATGCAGAACAGTGCAGAGGCGACAGAGGAAACGGAAGGCGGAGAAGAGGAGAAAGTTCCGTTTGGCGAGGCTATGGGGATGCTTTTACATAATAAGTATTGGGTCATGGTTCTGTTGTTTAATTTGATTGTGTCTGTTACCAGTACGATTTCGGGAAGCTCGGCTACTTATTATTGCAAATGGATTTTCGGGAATGATAATCTGGTGGCTGCGGCAGGCGCGTTTGGTATGCTTGGAACGGTTCTGGGATTCTTGATTTCACAGCCCATGATCAAGAAATTCGGTGCTCAGAAATCAATCCTGTTCGGGCTTGCAGGTGCGGCGGTGTTTGCCGGTATAAGATGTCTGGTGCCTTCGAGTCTTGTTGTCTATGCGGCAACCGGTGCGCTGGGAAGCTGTGTGCAGATTCCGCTTATGTGTCTGTATGGCGTTATCTTAGGTTATGCGGTTGATTATAATGAATACAAGTATGATAAAAAGGTTGTTGCCATTTCATCCGGCGCAGTCAGCTTTGGCAATAAGGTCGGAAGCGGTATCGGTTCGATCATATTATCCGCGTGTCTGGCGCTCAGTGCTTATGATGCAACTTTAGAAGTGGCTACAGATTCCATGAAAGCGGGCATATATGCTTTTTCCAATTATGTACCGGTTATCATCAATGTGCTGATGTTCGTGATTTTCTTGAAATTTGATATTGAGAAGAAATTGCCGCAGATGCGAAAAGAAATGGAAGAAAGAAGAGCACAGCAGAATCAATAAGGAATGATTAGAAAACCAGCCGCAGAGTCAGCGGCTGGTTTTTTTCCGGTATTCTAGGGGCGTTACCCCGACAATTTTTTTAAACACATTCTGGAAATAGGACTGGCTGCTGTAACAGAGA
>JAMPGN010000241.1 GCA_023663915.1 Eubacterium sp.
TTCGGGACATGGATGTCCCGAAAAGCCCGAATCGCGCATGGATGCGCGTTGAGGGTGGTTGCGTTCGGTGTCACAGTTTACATCGGAATGCTTAGAAAATCCATTCGACGAAACCCGACACAAGAGAACTTTTTGTGCAATCTGCCCTCACAACTTATACGATAGACCTTTTAACACCCGAAACGTTATATGAAAGTCCAGGTTTTTGCTGGAATTTCATAATTTTATCCCGAAAATTACAATATGAAAATAAGAATAAGTTTTATAATGACAGAAAAGATGTGGCAATTCTTTTTTTGGATGACCACAACAGAATCGGAAAGAGTTTTTAAAATACGATAAAATTTAAAGGAGGATGCAATGAAACAGAATATTCGGATTCACAAGGCGGAAGCGAACAAGGGTATATTGGATTACTCGTGGCTTTTGGATGCCCCGGCGGGGAAACACGGGTTTGTACATGAGAGGGGCGGTCATCTTTATTTTGCCGATGGTACAAGAGCCAGATTTCTTGGCTTTAACATGGCGACGAGGTCGGCAACACCGACACATGAGGCTGCCGACAAACTGGCGGAACGTTTTGCGTCGATGGGTGTCAATTTGATTCGTCTGCATGCGGCTGACGCGCCGATCGGGGAGGAACCCTGTAGCTGGTCGCAGACGAAAGAAGCACCTTTGCTTGATTATGAAAGCGGAAAGACCACAGAATTTCATAAGGAAGGACTAGATCGATTTGACTATTTTGCGGCGAAATTGAAGGAAAAAGGAATTTATCTGCATGTTGACCTTATGGTTGCAAGACGTATGCTTCCCGGAGACGGGCTGGATTATCCGGGTTCTTTTCAGGAATGTGTGAAAATGTTCCCGATGATCAACGAACGTCTGATACAGTTGCAGATGGAATATGCGCGGAAGATGTTGACACATGTCAATCCGTACACCGGACTCGCACTGGTGGATGATCCGGCAGTGGTGGTCGTCCAGATGAACAACGAGGAATCCGCGATTAAGGGGACCGGAGAGGTACAGAGTAATCCTGACCTTGTTCCCTATGAGGAAGAAGTGGTTCGGAAGTTTAATGCTTTTCTGTTGAATAAATATGACACCAGGGAGAAGTTGAAAGCAGCGTGGACAGTGGACGGCGTGTGCGCGTTGGATGATGACGAAGATCCGGCAAAAGGCACGGTGCGCAGGGTGCAAGGGAACTTTGTACAGCCGGTTAACGATCCGAATGGCGACTGGAAGGGAAGCGACTGGATGCCGTCGCCTGCAAGATATGCGGACTTTATGGAATTTGGCATCGCGAACAATCGTAGATTCTATAGAAGAATGAAAAATTTCTTAATCTCGCTCGGTGTCAGGGTTCCGATTGCGGCGAGCAATCTGCTCGGCGGTGCGGCGGATGTCTACGGGCATACAGACGGCGATATCATGGAGAATAATACTTATTTTAATCATCCGCTTCTGCCGTTCCACGATACGACTTTTACGGTTGCAGGTCCGACGGAGTATGTCAGTGTCAATCCGCTGACGCTCCAGACGGGGGCAGGCAGTATGGCGACGACGCTTCTCTCTCTTGCCTCGGAAGCAGTTGTGGACAAGAAACCGTTCATGATTACGGAGTGGAATGAATATGGACTGCATCCGTTCCATTCCACGGCATTTGTACATACAATCGCTTACGCGTGTCTGAACGATTGGGACGGGTTGATTCTGTATAATTATCAGACTTCGGAGAATTGGGACGACCAGCCGGCTGACGAGATTTTAAACGTGTTCGATTCTTATAATGACCCAGCAGTTGCCTGCCAGTGGGGATTTATGGCATCCATGTTCTTAAAAGGGATGGTGCAGACGGCAAAGAACAAGATCGATATTGTTTATACGCAGGAAGATTTGAAGACGCTTCCGAATTGGCAGGCGATGAATCATACGTTTGTGCCGTATATTTCTGCGCTTCGTAATGTCTTTATCGACGGCGGCTCGAAATACCGCGGGGACGGAGATGTGGCAATCAATGCAGGATTTTTCAACGGCGGAGACTTGAGTGAGGCGAAGCACGGCGTATACTATGCATGGTCGAAGTACCGGGATGCGTTCCGTGAGTCGGAGGATCAGAAACGCCTTGCGCTGGCGGCCGAAGGAGCAGAAGAGATCGGGGACGGTATTTATCAGGGAGCACAGCAGCTTGTCATCCAGGAAATCAGCCGTCTAGCCGGCACAGGCAATTATACAGAGTATGCGAAAGTTCTGGATAAAGCGCTCAAGACGTGGGGTGTCTGGGACGAGGCATCGGGCTATGCGGACGGCAGGCTGGTATCGGATACGGGTGAGATCTGTTTTGACCCGGATCAGAAGCGGTTTGCGGTAAGTACGCCGTACTGCGGATATTTTTCCGGTGCGCCTGAGAAAGAAACGCATCTTACGGATAAAATCAGCTTACAGATTCAAAATGAGAGAATGTCTGTCTCCGTCATGGCGAAGAATGCGGAAACACTGGATACGGCATCCGAGTTTATCTTAACGGCAATGGGAGAGACCGGCAACGATGCAAATACCTATGAGCCGGGGCAGGAGATGATGGGTATCACCTTCACCAATGTGACATTAAAAGGAAAACTTTTCGCAGAGACCATCGAGGGCGTGCTGAGGGTTAAGGCGAAGAGCGCCAGATTGGAGACGTTAAGCCCGATTGGGGAAGTGATTGAAGCTGTGGACGGAACGGTTGACGGGGACGAGGTTTTCTTTGACTTGAAGGAGACGAAGGGGATTATGTTCCATCTTATCATTGAATAAGCCGGGGAACATCCAGGCTGGCAGGCTGTTTACACGGAGGAAGAGATTTCCTGAATAAATTTTTCTGAAGCCTTGGAGAATATTTGATATTTTTTCCAGACGATGCTCATGCCCTCTTCCCTCTTGGGGGAAAGGGGGCGGAAGCACAGTCTGCTGTCACCGGAAGTATTGATGATCTTATCAAATCCGATTGCATAGCCTAAGCCTTCTTCTACCATGAGTGAAGCATTAAAAAGCAGGTTATAAGTCGCAACAATTTCCAGTTCGGATATATCTTTTTGTATCCATGCGGGCAATGTTCCGTTATTGTCGTCCTGTCTTGACACGATCAGGGGTTTATCATACAGGTCTTCCGGGGAGATGGTTTCTTTTGCGGCAAGCGGGGAATCCTTCCGCATCAGCACACCCCATGTATCTTTAAAAGGTAATTGTATGGAATTATATTTTGCCTGATCTAGGGATCCGAATACAATTCCGAAGTCAATCAATCCTTTATCAAGCTGTTCTAACACAAATTCGGAATTTCCGCTGGCGATATGGTAGTGAATGCCGGGGTAGGTTTTGTAAAGTTTCCTTGCTGCTTTGGCAATAAAGCGGACGGCGTCCGTCTCGCCTGTCCCGATATAAACATCGCCGACAATGATCTGATCGGAAAGAGAGATTTCACGTTCGGTTTTCTGTACCAGTTCCAGAATTTCTTCTGCTCGTTTTCTTAAGATCATCCCTTCTTCGGTGAGTGTAACTTTTCTGGAACCTTTCGTTTTGCGGATCAAAAGCTGTTTCCCTAATTCTTCTTCCATAGCCTTTATCTGTGTGGAAAGAGTGGGCTGGGACAGGTGCAGTGATTCCGCTGCCTTTACGATGCTCTGTTCTCTTGCCACTGCGAGAAAATATTGGAGTACGCGCAATTCCATATGCTCATTTCCTTCTTTTTCCATAATATTAATGTGTATAATATAACATAGGCATGAATAGGTTTCAACTATGCAAATGGATTGAATATAAATATTTGTTATTTCAAATAACAGGAAGTATAATAGAAAGAGAAATGATTTTTTGAACAGGGTACACGAGGAGGAAGGTATCATGAAGATCATTGAAAATCAGACTTTTGATATGGAACGCGCACTTTATGGCAGTAATGGCGTGCTGGTAAAAAACTGTTCCTTCGACGGACCGGCAGACGGTGAAAGTGCATTTAAGGAAGGGCAGAATATTGAGACGGAGCATTGCTTTTTTAACCTGCGATATCCCTTCTGGCATGACCACAGGTTGAAAATTATGGATTCAGAGATGACAGAACTTTGCCGGGCGGCGCTGTGGTATTCCGACCAGGTAGAGATTACAGACAGTAAGCTGCATGGAATCAAGGCGCTGCGGGAGTGCAGTGATATTCTGATTAGGAATTGTGACATTATTTCACCGGAATTTGGCTGGTCTGTGAGGGGAATCCGGATGGAAGATACCACGGCAGCCAGTGAGTATTTTATGATGCGTTCAGAAAACCTGACGTTCAAAAATGTAACTCTGAAAGGAAAATATTCCTTTCAGTATATTAAGAACGCGGTCTTTGAAAATTGTGTATTTGACACGAAGGACGCTTTCTGGCATGGTGAGAATGTAACCGTGAAAAATAGTGTGGTAAAAGGTGAATATCTTGCCTGGTATTCGGATGGTCTGACGCTGATTAACTGTAAAATCAGCGGAACCCAGCCGCTGTGTTATTGTAAAAACTTGAGATTGATCGACTGTGAGATGACCGATACGGATCTTGCTTTTGAGAAATCGGAAGTGACGGCGACGATTACCACGAAGGTTGACAGCATCAAAAATCCTCTGTCCGGTCGGATTCAGGTGCCGGAATTGGGAGAGTTGATTCTGGATGACGAGAAGGCGAAGGGCGAAGTAATAGTAACTTTATCATTCAAATAAGGAGGAGAAAGAGTATGGTTTACAGAAAATTTCAGGATATTCAATTATCCGGATTAGGGCTTGGCATGATGCGCCTGCCAGTGGTGGATGGCAATGATGGAGTGGTGGATGAGAAGGCAGCCGCAGAAATGATTGATTATGCCTACCGAAACGGGATCAATTACTTTGATACGGCATGGGGATATCATGATGGCAATTCAGAGTTGGTTGCGGGCAAGTATCTTTCCGCATACCCAAGGGAAAGTTATTATCTTGCCAGTAAATTTCCGGGGTATGACCTCTCCAATATGGATAAGGTGGAAGAAATATTTGAGCGGCAGCTTGAAAAATGCCAGACTCCGTATTTTGATTTTTATTTATTCCACAATGTCTATGAAGGAAACATTGATGCATATCTTGACCCGAAATACGGGATTTTGGAATATCTGCTAAAGCAGAAGGAGAACGGGCGTATTCGTCATCTCGGTTTTTCGGCTCATGGCAGTGTAGAAGTGATTCAGCGTTTTCTGGATGCGAATGGGGAGCATATGGAATTTTGCCAGCTTCAGCTTAACTATATGGACTGGCATTTCCAGAATGCACAGGGGAAGGCAGCCATTTTGCAGAAAGCCGGTATTCCTGTCTGGGTTATGGAACCGCTGCGGGGCGGAAAACTTGCACGGGCATCTGAGGAAATGAGTGCGGTATTACACTCCATGCGTCCCGAGGAAACGGTTCCCGGATGGGCGTTCCGCTTCCTGCAGAGCATTCCCGGTGTGACGATGGTATTATCCGGTATGTCCAATATGGAGCAGCTTAAGGCAAACATCGTTACATATGGGACAGATGAACCGCTAAGCAGCGAAGAATTTGATACTTTATTAAAATATGCGGACGAGGAAACGAGAAAAGGTGGGCTTCCCTGTACAGCCTGTCATTATTGCACCAGCCATTGTCCGAAGAAACTTCCGATTCCGGAATTGATTGCCCTGTACAATGAGCATAAGATTACAGGCGGCGGATTTATTGCACCTATGGCGGTGGGCAGTATGCAGGAGGAACAGCGTCCGGCAAACTGCATCGGCTGCAGGGGATGTGAGCAGGTATGCCCGCAGCAGATTAAGATTTCTGAGATGATGAAGGAATTTAGTTCTATGATTGGTATGTAACACGATTCCAAAAAAAGATGCTTTTGCAGCAAAGAAATGATATACTACTGTTTAAAGACAGAAAGG
>JAMPGN010000242.1 GCA_023663915.1 Eubacterium sp.
TACCGTGCAGGCTTCTCCACCTGCATTAAAATATCGTCACTTAACGCCAGTTTTCTCATGAATAATTGTTCCTCATTTACAAGCTTTTCTCATTATTAGTATATAAGATATCCCCCACAAAGTCAAAACATCATCAGTTTTGCGACCCAAATAATGCCGCCAGACCGTCCATCGTATCATTGCCGTCTCCATCATACAAATGAAAAGTGTCCGCGATAATCATTTCATGGATATCCCCTGTGGTATATCTGCCGATCCGGTCGCCGCCGGTATCGCAGATTAAAAAACCTACAAACAATAAAATGGCAAGAATCATCCGATACTTGAATGTACCCATGGAAAAAACCGGGACAACTCCGTCTTCTGGCACATTATTTCCATATCCCTGCTCTCCCGATGGCAGTTTACCCCTGTCGTAGAGCGGCGGCTGTGTGTTCGTCCCGTAAAGAATGTTCTCCCGCTGTCTGATTTTCATGCGATTTCCGTGATTTTCCTCCCTTATGTACTGAGCTAAAGCCATTTTCTTTTCCAAAGGAACTTTACGATCCATATGTAGTCTATCCATTCATCAACTTGTTTGCTTCATTTTATGATTTAACACCATAAAAAAGAACATCACCGAGAAACCATACCTTTTGCATGTATTCGTCAAAATGACGAATACATGCGTTATTTAATGACATTCTATATCATTAAAATTAAAATACATATGTTATTATTTTCCATGGAAATTTTTATAGTAGAATAGGTGTGAAAAATTTTGCAGGAAATCCTGCGAAGGGTATTTTTTGGCATCAGATTTTGCCAAAAAAAGATAGAAAAATGAAATTTTTTTGAAGTTATGGTCGATTTGGGTCATAATTGCAGGGTAAATTACCCTGCCAACCTGCCAATCCATAAATTTCGTCAAAATGACGAAACATGCACCGTAAGGCACACCGCAGAAAAAACGCCGCCTTCAAAGCGGCGTTTTTACCTTTGTGCCAATTCCGCAGTGATCTCTTCCCATGTCACGTTCTTCTCCGCCATCAAAACCATCATATGGTACAGAAAATCAGAAATTTCATATTTGACTTCGTTCGCATTGGGATTCTTGGCGGCGATCACGATCTCCGTCGCCTCTTCTCCCAATTTCTTGAGTATCTTGTCGATGCCTTTGTCAAACAGATAATTTGTGTACGAGCCTTCCTTCGGATGCACTTTTCTATCCTTGATAACATCGAACACCTGTTCAAACACTTTGAGAGGGTTTGTCTCTTCATACTCTTTTGCCATAATCTCATTAAAAAAGCAGGAATGTGCGCCGGTATGACATGCCGCGCCAATCTGTGACACTTTCGCGAGGATCGTATCTTTGTCACAATCGGCAGTCAGCGACTTCACATATTGATAATGCCCGCTTGTCTCTCCTTTGACCCATAATTCTTGGCGGCTTCGGCTGTAATAAGTCATTTTGCCAGTCTTTAAGGTCATATTATAGGCTTCTTCGTCCATGTAAGCCACCATCAGTACTTCGTCTGTCTTATAATCCTGAACGACCACCGTAACATGCCCGTCAGAATTTAGCTTAAACTCTTCCCATCTAATCGCAGGTTCAAAAGTATTCACATTGATACCGTTATTCTGGCACAGCGACTTGATTGCCAAAAGCTCACGCGCATTTACGTTGATCGCGTAGCCGGAAATGCCACATATATTATCTTTGGACAATAACTCTAGTATTTTGTCGAGTGAAACTTCCGGAACCGAGGCAATGATCGGGAATCTGGAAACCGCAATCGCGTCTTTTATTTCTTTTTCCCGTATCAGAATGATCTCTTCCACATAGCTCTCCAGAAGTTCCTCGTTATCGCGGATGGTCTTTGCGTCCGCCACACTTGCCACAATCTTGTCTTTGCCGAATTTCTTGGAAACTTCCTCGGTGAGCGCCACGTTCTCCGGTTTGGAATAGTTGAGCGCTGCTTTCTTGCATCCGGCATAGATCAATTTCTTGATATCTTCCATGCGCTTCACGTTGCCAGCGCCAATCACGGGTATCTCCGCCTCGTTACAGACTGCCTTGATGATATCCAAGGCTTCTTCATGCTCCGCGTCGCTCTCAGACATATCGAAGATAATCAATTCATCCGCATTATTGTCGCTGTAAAATTTTGCAAGCGCGACCGGGTTTGTGTCGATAATCGTCCTGTCCGCAAAACCTTTGATGGCATTTCCTTTATATAAGTAAATACATGGTATAAATTTCTTGTATCGCATATTGGACTGCTGTGCCTTTCTTGTATATTCATAACTGTTTCGGATTTTTATGTTATAGGAAATTCCTATGCCAACGCTCCTTTAGTGCTGAGCACACCCTTGACTCTCTCATCATAGGAAATTGCCTCATCCAACGCTTTTCCGAACGCCTTAAACATTGCCTCAATCATGTGATGGGCATTGCATCCGTCAAGCATCTTAATATGCAGATTCATGCCTGCACTATAGCTGACCGCATAGAAGAACTCCTTGACTAGTTCCGTATCCAGTTCCCCGACCCTCTCCACGGGAAACACACAGTCATATGCAAAATAAGGTCTTCCGCACAGATCGACCGCGCACAGGCAGAGCGCATCGTCCATCGGCAGTACAAAAGAGCCATAGCGTCGGATGCCCGCCTTATCCCCGATTGCCTCGCGGATCGCCGTGCCCAGCACAATGCCAGTATCTTCTACCGTATGATGCCCATCCACTTCCAGATCTCCATCGACCCGCAGTGTGAGATCAAAAAAACCATGTTTGGAAAATCCCTGCAGCATGTGGTCAAAAAAACCGATTCCCGTATGCACATCGCTTACGCCTGTACCATCGATATTCAATGTCAGTGAAATGTCTGTTTCCTTTGTCTTGCGCTGAATGTCTGCCGTTCTTTCCATATACAAACCTTCTTTCTGATATATTTCGCATATTCTGTTACGATCACATCTGTCAGAGCAGTATTCCCGTCATCATATAAGGTGAAACGGAAACGCTCACGCTTCCGGGAAACGAACCTTAATGGAGTTGGCATGGGCGGTCAGCCCTTCCCGCTCGGCAAACATCTCAATATCCTTATGCGCTTTCTCAAGCGCCTCTCTTGAATAGGAAATGATACTTGTCTTTTTTAGGAAATCATCCACATTCAAAGGCGAGAAAAACTTTGCCGTCCCGTTGGTCGGCAGGATATGATTCGGTCCTGCATAGTAATCCCCTAACGGCTCGGAGGAATACTCGCCAAGAAAAATCGCGCCTGCATTCTTGATCTTTGTCATAACGTTGTAAGGGTCTTTCGTCAGAATTTCCAAGTGTTCCGATGCGATGGCGTTCGCCGCGTCCACAGCCTCTTCCATCGAGTCAGCCAACAGGATATAGCCGTAATTGTCTAATGATTTGCGAATGATCTCCGCCCTCGACAGTTCCTGCAAAAACCCTTCGATCTCCCGTTTTACCGCCTCTGCGACATGTTCGTCCGTGGTGATAAGGATCGCACTTGCCAGCTCGTCATGTTCTGCCTGGGAGAGCAGGTCAGCCGCTACGTAGCGTGGATTCGCCGTCTCATCGGCAATCACAAGAATTTCACTGGGACCCGCGATAGAATCAATGCTCACATAACCGAAACATGCTTTCTTGGCAAGCGCCACAAATATATTGCCCGGTCCGGTGATCTTGTCTACCTTCGGTATGCTCTGCGTGCCAAACGCCATAGCCGCGATCGCCTGTGCACCGCCCACTTTGTAGATTTCATCCACGCCGGCTATCTTCGCGGCAACCAATGTGCCGGGATTTACCCTTCCATCCGCACCAGCGGGCGTCGTCATGATGATCTTTGGCACTCCGGCTACTTTTGCCGGAATGACATTCATCAAAACACTGCTCGGATATGCCGCCTTACCGCCGGGCACATAAACGCCGGACACCGCGATAGGCAGAATCCTCTGTCCCAGAATACTTCCGTCTGGTTTCGTGTCAATCCAGCTATTGCGGAGCTGTCTACGGTGAAAATCCTCGATATTGGCGGCGGATCGTTTGAGTACTTCTACAAAAGCCTCGTCGATCTTACCGAAAGCCTCATCGATCTCCGCTTCCGCCACGCGGATATGAGCGGAATCGATATCCCATTTGTCAAACTGCTTCGTATATTCAAAAACAGCCTTGTCGCCCTGCTCTCTCACGTTTGTGATGATCTGGGCGACGGTACTCTCATATTCGGAATAATTGTTAGGGCTTCTTTTTAATAGAGTACCCAGAATATCTTTCTGCGCTTTCTCAGTTAATCTGACTGTTTTCATATTTCTCCTTTCAGATCATTTATCAGCTTCCTAATCCGCTCCGGCTCCATCTGCATACTGACCTGATTGACGATCATTCGTGCCGACAAGGGGCATATTTCCTCTAACACCCTCAAACCATTTTCCTTCAAAGTGGAGCCCGTCTCTACAATATCCACAATCACATCGGCAAGTTTCACGATCGGTCCTAACTCTACAGAACCGTTCAGTTTGATGATATCCACCGTCTGATGCTTTTTATTATAAAAATAATCCTTGGCGATATTGGGATATTTGCTGGCTACGCGGATCATTTCATGATGCTGTAACAGCTCTCTTGCGCTCTCCGGTCCGCACACACACATTTTACATTTGCCGTACCCTAAATCTAGGACTTCATAGACGCGTCTGTTCTCTTCCATGATCGTATCCTTGCCGACCACGCCGATATCCGCCGCGCCGTATTCGACATATGTAGGTACGTCCGGACCTTTTGCAAGGAAAAACTTGAATTTCAACTCCTCATTCACAAAGACCAGCCTGCGCGAATCCTTATCCTTCATCTCCTCGCATGTAATGCCGATCTTCTCCAAAAGATCCATTGTTTTATTCGCAAGCCGCCCTTTTCCGAGGGCGAATGTTAAATATCTGTCTTCACTCATCACAACTCCCATTTCTGCACGACTGCGGTAGTAACTCTACATGTTTACCCGATGCGCGAAGCCTTCTTGCTTCCTGCAGCATCTCTTTAAAATCCTCATCCGTGTAATAAAGTTTCACACAGCTTTCGATTCCGGAAATAACAACCCCCTGCCTGTTCATTGCCGCAAGCAGGTCATCCACTACGATCACAAAACCGATCGCTGCCGTATCCTTGCCGAACTGCTTTAACAGGCTGTCGTAACGCCCACCTTTGACGATCGCATCACCCACACCGTAAGTATAACCCTTGAAGATAATACCCGTATAATAATTATACTTACTTAACATGCCAAGGTCAAAGGAAACATATTTCTCTACCCCGTACTCGCACAAAACCTGATATACTTTCTCAAGACGTTCTATGGCATTCTTAGAGCGTTTGTTAGACACTGCTTGTTTCGCCTCTGTCAGTATCGCAGCGGTGCCGAAGAGCTCACTCACCTTGAGAAGCTGTTCCTTGTCTTTATGGTTCACATGCGTGCGGTCGAGCAGCTCTTCCGCGCCGAAATAATTTTTGCCGGAAATATACTCCCGCAGTTCCAGCTCCGTATCCTCATAAAGCCCTGCTTCGGCGCATATTCCCTTGAAATATTCGAGATTGCCGATACTGATCTGGAAATCGGACAGTCCGGTATGGTACAATGCCTCAATCGTCATGGCAATCATTTCCGCATCCGCCTGTACGGAATCGTCCCCGATCAGCTCCGCCCCCATCTGCGTAACTTCCTTCAATTTGCCCTGTAAATTGGAAGTGTTTGTGAAAGTATTCCCCTGATAGCAGAAACGGATCGGTGCATTTTCTTCCATGAAATATTTCGCAGCGCATCTGGCGATCGACGGCGTGAAATCAGGACGAAGAACAAGCGTATTCCCCTCTTTGTCAAAAAATTTATAAAGTTCCTTC
>JAMPGN010000243.1 GCA_023663915.1 Eubacterium sp.
GGAATACTAAGAAAATCTCAGTCTCCTTCACAGGACAACTGCGTGAACTTTTTGTACAATCTGCCAGCCAAGGTTTATCGAAAGAGGTTTTGATATCCGAATCGTTATTAGGAAATTCCTTGGCAAATTTCAAGTTTGCGACGAGTTTTCTGAGATATAGCGCATCTCTTAGGAATTGCTTATAATTTCGCAAATGAGCTTTGTTCTTTTTAAACTTTAATTTTTTTAGAAAAAGCTTGACATATATAGATAATCTATATATAGTTAAAAGAGATATATAGATGTTCTATATATGTTTTGTTTCTTGATATTTTAGCAATATAAGAAGGAATAATGGGGATAGCAAAGTGATTTCTATGCGTACAGAAAGGAGCTGGCAGGATGGCGATCGATAAAGCATTGATCTCAGGGAGCACTTCTATGCTTTTATTGAGGTTATTGGAAGATAAGGATATGTATGGATACGAGATGATTGAGACGCTTCAGAAGAAGTCTAACAATGTGTTTCTGTTGAAAGCTGGTACGCTTTATCCGCTGCTTCATTCTCTGGAAGGGAAGAAGTATCTGACTTCTTACGAGAGCGAGGTAAACGGGAAACAGCGCAAATATTACAGCATCACGAAAGCAGGGAAGAAGTATTTGAAATCCAGAAAAGAGGAATGGCAGGAGTATGAGGCTGCCGTACTCAATGTACTTTGGGAGGCGGGTGTCTGATGGAAGAGTTTATTAGGAATGTTACGGAGCAGATTCGATGTGTTAAAGTAAGGGAAGTTATAGCACAGGAATTGTCAGACCACATTGAGGATCAGGCGGCAGCTTATGAGGCGGCGGGTGATTCTTACGACGAGGCGGTAAGGAAGGCGGTTCGGGAGATGGGCGATCCGGTTTCGGTCGGCGTGGAACTCGACAGGATACATCGACCGCAGACGGATTTTAAAATGATAGGGATGGCGTTTGTTTTCAGCGTGGCGGGTTTTTTTGTCCTATATCTGATGGATGGAGCGGCGTGGGAGCCACAGCATTTTATCCGGCAGTGCATTGTCCTGTTATTATCTTTCGGAGTGATGGCGGGAATGTATTTCCTCGATTATAGTTTTATAGGGCGGTATGCTTACGGGGTAGGTGTGCTTTTGACGATTGTTATATGCGTTGCCAGAATGGCTTCCTTAACGAACGGGGCAATTCCTTTGTCCTTTGTGCTGGCATATCTCTATGTCCCGGTCTATGCCGGGATACTCTACCGGCTGAGGGGGAGAGGATATGACACGGTTCTATGGGGAATTGGTGTACAGGCTGTCATAGTGGTTCTGGCGAATGTTTGTGCTAGTTCACTGCTTACGGTATTGAATGTGTATATGATGTGTACGGTATTGTTCATGCTGGCAGTCTGGAAAAGATGGTTTGCTGTGGATAGGAAGACTGCGCTTGTAATATGCGCAGGCGGTCTCGTAGTTTTGCCGGCGGTTATCCTTTTGCTGTATGGCATATTTTTCCAGGGAGGATATGGATTTCGGACACAGCGTCTGCTTGCATGGTTACATCCGGAGGAATATGCCGGCGGAGCGGGATACATTTATCAGTGGATCAGGCACGAATTGGGAGCGGCAAATCTGATCGGGATGTCCGATAGCGGTACTTTTGCAAGCGGAGATCTTCTGATGTCTGCGATGCCGTATCCTACCGAACCTTTTGTGCTGATCCAGCTGGTATGCACATATGGGATACTGGCGGGAGTTGCGCTTGTTATGGCATTTGCGGCGGTGGTCATACGGGCATTCCATATCGTCAGAAACCAGAAAAACCAGCTCGGCTTTATGATATCCGCTGCCTGTTTTCTGGTGCTTTTGGTCAACTGCCTGGAAGGGGTGTTAACCAACACCGGATATTATCCTGTGAGCACGATGCAGTTTCCTTTTGTATCATACGGGGTTTGTACGGGAATGACTTATGCGGCGGTGATCGGACTGCTTTTGAGCGTCCACCGGAATGAAATGATTTTGACGGATAGGGCGATTGGTAAGTCTCCGAGATGGCGACTGCGTATAAGATTGGAAAAGAGGTAGAGACGGTGGTCTTTGCCTTTTTTATGTAGAACGAAAATATTATATGGTGTAAAATCTGGAATTTATGGTAAAATATAGCGTATAGACGGCAGGCTGGAAACCGGATAAAATCAGGGAACTGTTTGGAGGAAGACAAAATGAGAGTTTTAGAGGGATTGGAACCACAGAGCGTATTTTATTATTTTGAGGAAATCACCCGGATACCCCACGGTTCCGGCAACGTGAAGCAGATTAGCGACTACTTGAAGCAATTTGCGCGGGAACAGGGGTTAGAGTGCATACAGGATGAACTGTATAATATTATCATGATCAAAGAGGCGACACCGGGATACGAGCAGGAAGAACCCTATATATTACAGGGGCATATGGATATGGTGGCGGTCAGCAGCCCGGACTGTGATATCGATATGACGAAAGACCCCTTACGCCTGCGGACAGAGAAGGGCAGGATCTATGCGGAAGGGACGAGCCTTGGCGGTGACGACGGCATTGCGGTCGCCTATGCGTTGGCGCTTCTTGCAGCGAAGGATATCAGCCATCCGAAACTGGAAGTGATACTGACAGTCGATGAGGAGACCGGCATGGAAGGCGCAATGGAAATTGATTTGTCTATGCTCCGTGGAAAAAGGCTCATCAATCTCGACCAGGAAGAGGAAGGCGTTATCATTACAAGCTGTGCGGGAGGCGCAAGAGTAGATGTAAGCATTCCTTTACGGCAGGAGAAAGCGCGGACGGGGCAGCAACAGTTTATGCAGATCGGGGTCAAAGGTCTGCTGGGCGGGCATTCTGGAATCGAGATCAATAAAGGCAGGGGAAATGCCAACTATCTGTTAGGGAGCATTCTCAAGGATTTATCGGAGAAATTTGATGTGCGCCTGTCATCCATGCAGGGCGGACTGGCGGACAATGCGATACCAAAAGAGGCGGAAACAGTAATTTCGGTTGACATAAGTCGTGTAGATGCAGTTGTCGCATGCGTCAAGGAGCATGAGAATACGATACGTCAGGAACTTGGTGACAATGATCCGGGATTTGTGGCAGAATGTAAAGCAGCAGAGCGGCAGGAAAACTGTTTTGATCCGGAATCTACGTTGCGGGCGATTAACTGTCTGTGCAGTCTGCCAAACGGTGTGGTTGCCATGAGTAAGGAGCTGGAAGGATTGGTTCAAACATCGCTTAATCTAGGCGTTGTCAGACTCAAGCAGGATAAACTTCTGTTGTCCTATGCCGTCAGAAGTTCCGTAGATGCCGACAAGGAGCAGTTATGCAGCCGGATGCTGGAAATCGCGGCGGAGGCGGGTGCATCGGCTGAGGTCAAAAACTCTTATCCGGGATGGGCGTACCGTGTGGATTCCCCGCTCCGTGAAATTGTGACGAGCATTTATGAGGAGATGTACGGGAAGGAACCGGTTTTAGAGGCGATCCATGCAGGCGTGGAATGCGGAATCCTCACGGCGAAGATCGACGGGCTTGACTGTGTCTCGATTGGGCCGGATATGTCGGATGTGCATACGGCACAGGAGAGTCTTGACATTGCCTCGGTGCAGAGAATGTGGAATTACCTGCTTAAGGTGCTGGCGTATAAGAAGGGATAGATGATAAAATTTCATAGACTTTTATGGAATTTGAAGAATTTATGGAACGGAACTGATAGAACAGAATAATTAGGGCTTGCTTTTTTCCTGATAATTAGTTATAATGATAACTGCTTTCGGGATGTGGCTCAGGTGGTAGAGCGCTACTTTAGGGAAGTAGAGGTCGCAAGTTCAAGTCTTGTCATTCCGATCATATAAAACCTTGAAGGCATGAGCTTTCGAGGTTTTTTGTATTCCTAAATATAATCTAATATTCGGAAAAGAACCGTCAAGGCAAGTCTGGACAGATTTTTGAAAAAGATTGAAAGGGGATTTCATCATGCTGGACAAAGAAACATTCCATCCGCTCAACTATATTAAGAAAGAAGAATATTCCGGAAGTATGGAAGGGATGCGCTATATGCTTAAGAAAGTAAAAAGCGGTGAAGAAGATGTAATCCGGGTGACGATATGGCCGGAGCCGCTCAATATGCTGCGCACGCCGGAGCATCTTCGGGAATCAGTCGAAGTCCCATTGACGGCGGAGGGGGTCAGCCGGGCGGCGGACTGGCTTAACGAGCAGTACGAGAGCCGCAAAGACTACTGGCTGGAGTGCTTGAAGAAACCTTGGACGGAGATTGCTTACTGATAACCGTGTTTGAAATGATTCAGCTACACAATAGATTGTGATATGAAAAGAAGGAAAAGCACATGAATGATTGTCCTGTAAAAAAGAAATGCGGTGGCTGCTGTTACATTGGCATGCCTTATCAAGAACAGTTGAAGAAAAAACAGAAGATTGTAAAAATGCTTGCAGGTAAATATGGAAAAGTGCGCGATATTATCGGCATGGAGAATCCGGAGCATTACCGCAACAAGGTTCATGCGGCATTTGATTTCCATAAGGGCAAGGGGATCGTATCGGGCATCTATCAGGAAGGTACACATAAGGTCATCTCCGTGGACGAGTGCCTGCTGGAGGACCGCAAAGCCGATGCGATTATCGTGTCGGTCCGCCAGTTAGCCAAATCTTTTAAAATCAAAACATATGACGAGGATACGGGTTACGGACTGCTGCGCCATGTGCTTGTCCGGGTGGGGCATGCGACAGGGCAGATCATGGTGGCGCTCGTACTCGGTTCGCCTATACTGCCATCCAAGAAGAATTTTGTAAGAGAGTTATGTAAACTTCACCCGGAGATTACCACCATTGTCCTCAATGTAAATAATAAGAAGACAAGCATGGTGTTAGGGGATAAAGAACAGATACTTTATGGCAAAGGCTATATTGAGGACCGCCTGTGCGGCAGAACATTTCGTATCTCACCGAAATCATTTTATCAGGTGAATGCAGTGCAGACCGAGAAACTCTATCAGAAGGCGGTCGAATACGCGTCGCTGACAGGGAAGGAGACCGTGATCGACGCTTACTGCGGCATCGGCACGATCGGGCTTGCCGCCGCAGGGCATGTGAAAAAGGTGATCGGCGTGGAATTGAATCAGGCGGCGGTAAAAGATGCCGTGGTCAACGCCAGGGTCAATGGGATCAGGAATGCCGATTTCTATCAGAATGATGCGGGGAAGTTTATGGTGCAGCTGGCAGATGCGGGGGAAAAGATTGACGTAGTTTTCATGGATCCGCCAAGAAACGGCAGTACGGAAGAGTTTATGGATGCGCTGCTTCGGTTACAGCCGGAGAGGATCGTGTATATTTCCTGTAATCCGGAGACATTGGCGAGGGATCTGGAATATCTGACCGGGAAGAGACAGAAGGGCAGCGGGGCAGACCGGGGAGAACGATATCGGGTGGTGGAGATGACGCCGGTTGATATGTTTCCGTTTACGGAGCATATTGAAATTGCCTGCCTTCTAAGCCGGAAACTGCAGTAAAGATTTTTTGGCGATTCATAGGGATGAGAAAAACTCTTCGGAAAGAAGCCAAGAAAAAGCTAAGGTATACTTTTGCCAGACTGCAAAAATTGTCAAAAAATCCAAGTTTCTGCATTTGAGTGCATAAACTTGGATTTTTTGAAAAGTTTATGCTATAATCTTAATGCGAGGAGGGATATCAAATGATTGATACACATGAACTCAAGAAAAGAGACTTGTATTTAAATAAGATTATAGCTTTTCAAGATACAGAGCCTGTGAAAGTTGTTACAGGAATCCGTAGATGCGGTAAATCTAGTCTGCTTAAATTAATGGTTGCCCATTTAAAAGAAAGCGGAATCACTGATG
>JAMPGN010000244.1 GCA_023663915.1 Eubacterium sp.
GGCTTATTCCATTCTCCCCATCTCAGATGGGGGATTAAAATACGTTCTCATTAAAAATATTAACATAAAATTGAAAAAAATATACAATAACTATGAAGGTGGAGAAAGAACCCCAGAGAATGTCTCTGGGGTTCTTTATTCACGGGTTTAATATCTTGATGCTTGCATCGGGGTGGTTCATTAATGAACAGTTGCTCTGTATTGCTTGCTTTGATATATTGGGTAAATCCTTGATAAAGTGTTATCTTACGGACGAAAAGGATTAATACCAATACTGTCCACACAAGGAATTTGCGGTGCGGATGGAAAACTTACGCAGGAAGAATATGAGCGGATGGAAGGCACGTATAAGTATCTGAAATGGGAACTGCAGATGAAGGAGCTGGTAGGGCAGTTTGATATTTATGATGTTGATTATGCAGGTAAGGAGGAAGCCAGCAGTGTACAATATCATTGCTTTGCTGGCTATACATAGTCAGATTCAATGATATAATACAAAAGAAGTTGACACCGAATATGATACCACATATAATATTGGTAGAAAGTATTCATGATGTCAGCCAATTACGATACCAAAGCGTGGACCAATTAAGAGAACTTATGTGGAGATGGTAAAACAGATTGTGGAAAATGGGGTGAAAAGTGATGAAGACATTGAATGATTATATGGCAATGTCCTACCGTATGGAAATTGTAGAAGACAGGGATGAGGGCGGTTATGTGGTTTCTTATCCGGATCTTCCGGGCTGCATTACCTGTGGCGAAAGTGTAGAGTCAGCGGTGGCAAACGCAATGGATGCAAAAAGGGCATGGATTGAAGCAGCACTTGAGAAGGGAATAAAAATTCATGAGCCAGATAGTTTAGAAGATTATTCGGGTCAGTTTAAATTAAGAATACCTCGTAGCTTGCACAGATTACTGGCAGAGCATTCAAAAAGAGAAGGCATTAGTATGAATCAATATTGTGTGTATCTGCTTTCCAGAAATGATGCAGTTTATTCAAAATAATGTTATAATATTTATTGTATAATTAGATGAGTATCGTTTCACAAAAGGAGACTTCGTCAAATGAACAAACTCTATAAACGATTCATAATCCTATTACTACTTGCCACCTTCACCTTGGGCGGAATATTCTCTAATCCGCTTCCAACCACTGCCGCTAATCCGGATAAAATGGAAGTCCACTTCATCGATGTCGGACAGGGTGACGCGACGCTGATTACATGCGGCGGTCATGCTATGCTGATCGATTCCGGCGACGATACGAAGGGAACGGCAATTCAGAATTATTTAAAAAAGCAGAATATCAAGCAACTGGATTATCTGCTCTTAACACACCCCGATGCAGATCATATCGGCGGCGCACCGGTCATCATTACGAAATTTGATATTGATAAGGTTTTTGTATCCAATTATGAAAAAGACACGAAGGCTTATCAGAAACTAATACAGGCATTGGATAATAAGCGTCTTAAATATTTGACGCCAAGCGTCGGTTCACAGTATTCCTTGGGAACGGCAGCGATCACCATTTTAGCGCCGAACGCTACATATGATAATCCGAATGATGCGTCCATTGCCTGTATCATACAGAATGGAAACAACAAGTTCCTTTTTACTGGAGATGCAGGAGAAGAGGCGGAAAAGGATATCGCAGGCAGTGGACATGATATTTCGGCGGATGTTTATCATGTCGGACATCACGGGAGCAGATATTCCACGTCGAAAAAATTTTTTGATGCAGTCAATCCTGATTATGCGGTGATAAGCTGCGGCGAGGACAATTCTTACGGGCATCCCCATGCGGAGACGCTGAATACACTCAGAATGAATGGCGTGAAGGTATACAGAACCGATGAAGAAGGCACGGTCATTGCAACAGCCGACGGCAAGAAGATTACTTTTAACGTGCCAGCGTCGGAGACATGGAAGGCAGGAGAACCGACGCAGAACTCCTCATCCGTGTCAGCACAGGAATCCTCGAAGGAGACAAATATTTCTTCATCAGCAGTGCAGGAAACGCCGAAGGAAACAAATAATTTCGCATCTGCCATACAGGAAGTGCCGAAGCAAGAGGCAAGTGCTTCCATCCCGACCGGAATTACTTACGTCCTCAATAATAATACGCGCAAGTTCCACATGCCAAGCTGCAGCAGCGTGGATACGATCAAACCGAAGAACCGGGAGGACACCACAATGTCCAGGGAAGAAGTAATCGGCGCAGGGTATGTCCCGTGCAAACGGTGTAATCCGTAATTCCGAGTTCGCGACGAGTTTTCCGAGATGCAGGGCATCTCTTAGGAATTACTCATAATCTCGTAAACGAGCGCAGCTCAACTTTAATGTTAGAAGAAATTGCTTTAGATTTCCGAGTTCGCGAAGCGAATCTCGTAAACGAGCGCAGCTCGTTTTTGTATAGAGGAAAAATACATTGATGTCAGGAGGAACAAATATCATGAAAGAAAAGCATCTGGAAAGAACAGGACAATTATTATTCATTACGCATACGGTCACGTCGCTGTTTGTCGTAATCGGGCTGGTATCTCAGTTAAAAATGGCGGATATGCCTGCAATGCTTAGTATCGTTCCGCTTATTATGAATATTGTCCTTTACGTGGTCTGCGCGGGCGTATATCTGAAATTGCGGAAAACGGAAAAATATGCGGCATTTGTCGGAGTTGGTTTCTCACTTTTGTACATCGTTATGTTATGGATGTCAGGCTCGAATACGACCTATCCGTATATGATACCGATCCTTATGGTACTGGTTCTCTATATGGATCGCAAGCTGATTCTGGTGGTCAGTGGATTGTTTGGTGTTGCCAATATCGTTCGTGTTGTCATGAATTTTGCCAAAGCAGAGAGTGTGGATCTGGTGATCGAAGCGAGCATGATCGAACTGATCATCACGATACTGACAATGCTTGCGGCGATTAAAGGTATTGGGATCATGCGGAAATTCTTTGATGAATCCATGCAGGAATTGACAATGGTGATGGACGCTAATATAGAAACTTCAGATAAGATTAAGATGGTAGCCGGCAATGTGGAGAGCAAGACGCGCACGGCAGTTGAAGATGTCGGTGAAACGCTGAAAATAACGGAGAGCGTCAACGCGGCGATGAATGATATCGCGAACGGAATGGACACCGTGGTGAGCGCGATCGGGCAGCAGACAGATCAGACGAAAATGATTCAGGGATCAATCGACGAAGTCTATGAGCAGACAGAGCAGATTGTCGGGTTTATGGACGAGATCGAGGAGGCTCTCGGAGCGAGCATGTCTGCCATGAGTGAATTGACTAATACGGTCGATTCGGCGATCGGCGAAGTGCAGGACATGAACAGTGCGGCGGAGACTCTGAAAACCAGATCGGCAGAGGTGCGAGGCATTGTGGATGTTATCGTCAATATTTCCAGCCAGACCAATCTCTTAGCGCTCAACGCGTCGATCGAGGCGGCGAGAGCTGGGGAAGCTGGTAGAGGATTTGCGGTTGTCGCTGACGAGATCCGGAACCTTTCGGAGCAGACGAAGAAAGAGACAGACAATATCGCGGTGATCTTGAATGAGCTGACGAAGGATGCGAATCAGGTTTCCGCCAAAGTACAGCAGAATGTTGATTTGTCCAATGAAGAGAATCGGTTGGTCAAAAGCGTGGAGGAGCAGTTCGGAATTATTCGGGATAAGGCTGACATTCTCTCTGACAGTATTCACAGCGTGGAAGTGAGGATGTTGGAGATGTTGGATGCAAACACGCTGATTGTGGACAGCATCAATGTCCTTTCGTCGGGTAGCGAGGAGATCAGTGCAAGCATTAGCGAAGCATGCGAAATGAGCAACCAGAGCGTCGGGATCGTACATAATGTGGCGGATTCCATCCGAGAGATTTCGGAGAATGTGAGTACGTTGTCAGAATAAATTTTTGTTCATGTGGGATACGGATGGAAAATATAGTTTTATACAATAGTAACGATATGGCAAGGCTAGGATGTAACGAATGCGCCGGATGCAGCGAGTGTTGCCGTGGCATGGGGCAGTCGATCCTGCTTGACCCCTATGATATTTACCAGATGCAGAAAACGACGGGGTTTTCTTTTGCACAGCTTATGCAGGAGAAGATCGAGCTGCATGTGGAAGAGGGATTGATCCTGCCGTCTCTTAAGATGCAGGAGAGTTCCGATACATGCGGATTCTTAGATCAAAATGGTCGGTGTAGTATCCACGACCACAGACCGGGGCTGTGCAGATTATTTCCGTTAGGCAGGAATTATGATGAAAAGGGACTTCGCTATTTTTTGCTGGAAGACGCCTGCCCGATACAGAACCGGACGAAAGTTAAGATTAAGAAGTGGCTGGAAGTAAACACGCTTTCCAAGTACGAGAAATTTCTGGTTGCTTGGCATGACTTGCGAAGAGACATACGGGCACGGATCACAGAGCAAAAGTCGGATGCATACATGCAGAGCATCAATGTAAAAATGCTAGAAATTTTTTACAAGAGACCGTATGATCTGGAAGAGGATTTCTACGTGCAGTTTGTAGGGCGCATGGAAGAGTATGAAGCATAGACAGATGTGGCTGCTCCGTTTTTTGAGTTCGTGACAAGTTTTCCAAGATGCAGGGCAAACTCTTAAGGATGACTCATAATTTCGCAAATGAGCTTTGCATGTTTTTTGTGATAAGTTTTGGGAATACTATTCATGACATGAGGATAGAGTTTTTTGATTTTTGCTTGATTTTGCATTATAACGATAAAGTGATAAAATGGTTATGATTTAATGCTTGCGTTGATTGACACAAAATAAGAAGAGGCAGAGAGGTATATTGATATGAGATTATTCAGAAAAATTATGTTGTGCAGTATCTTTTGTATTGTTACACTCGTTTTTTGTGCTGCCTGCGGTAAACAGGAAGAGGACAGTAACCAACTGGAAGGAAACTTAAGTGATATCATGGCAGGGCTGTATGAGAATGCGGATTTGTCGGAAGATTTCAGAGCCGGAATGGATAGTTTCGAGACGTATGAACTGACAGAGGAACTCGACGTGTCGATTTTGGGAACTGACGAGATCGAATATATGGAAGGCGTCGCATCGATCCCTATGATATCCCCTAATGCGTACCAGTGTGTATTGCTTCGAGTAGATGAGGGACAAGTAGATACGGTGAAACAGCAGTTGAAGGATCATGCAGACCTAAATAAGTGGGTATGCGTCAGCGCGGAGACTTTGCTGATCGAGAGCCGGGAGAATGTAATCTTATTCGTGATGGGCGATAACGATACGGTGTACGCTTTGAGTGATGCGTTCCAGAAGTACTAAGACTTAGGAAGACCATGATAAATGATGCCTGAGATATTTGGAAGCTATGCAGGAGTAAGGTTTATGGATAGAGGACAAAGGACAAGGTAACAGGGGAAAAAGTATGACAACATTCAACGAAGACACGAGGGTGAAAATTCCGGTTGCGCTCCAGTTTCTTAGACTGGATTATGAATATCAATCACTCAAAGCGGATGAGATCGATATCGATTTTAATACGAAAATTTTCGTCAACCGGTTGAAACCTGCCTTGGAGCAGATAAACGGCAGAAGGTTCACCTATGATGAGATCAAAGTGATTCTGACGGATATTCACAATACGCTGAAAAACAGTGATTTAGGAAAAGAGTTTTATCACTGGCTCATTGATCCCAAAGACAGGGTAAAAACTGATCGATTTTACCGATCTATGGAAGAATGATTTCGCGGTGGCGGCGGAACTGCCTTATAGTGTGACAGAGGGAACGGCGGAAGGTTCTTTTCGACCGGATATCAATATTCTGGTCAACGGAATACCACTCGCCTTTCTGGAAGTAA
>JAMPGN010000245.1 GCA_023663915.1 Eubacterium sp.
CTTATTTAGGACAGTTGAAAGAGCAGGAGGATACTATCAGGTCTTATTATGCAGATGCTTATAAGGAAGCTGCTTCTGCCCCGATCAACAGTCTGGCGTTTATCTCCGGAAAATATTTATGCGACTGGTCTGATTATTTTGATCCCAGTATGCCGAAGCAGGAGAGACAGTGGACACACCACCAGCTTTGGGCGATGTTTACCGGTTCCAATGTGGCGTTGAATGATCCCTATGCCCTGGCATCATCTGGTGGGACAAAGACAGTAGACGAAATGGATAAGATTGCAAAACAGGCTGTAAAAGATAAATTAGATACACTTATCAAAGAGTGTGAAGCGTAGGAAGGTCCGGGGGAAATCGGACTTTTGTGAGGGAATGTGGTATTTGGTTACTCCCGGCATTTATGCAATAAGCGGATAAATGCCGGGAGTATTTGAATTGCTTCCGTTCTTTTTCTTTCGATATAATGAAAAGAAAAAGGAGGGAACAGATCATGGAAGATCAATCAAACGCATTTCTGGCGCAGGAAAAAATCGGTGTGTTGATGAGAAAATTTGCTGTGCCGTGTATTATTTCACTCTTGGTTGCAGCGTTATATAATATTGTCGATCAAATTTTTATAGCCAATGCGACATATCTGGGTTCCTATGGCAATGCGGCGAATAATGTTGTGTTTCCGCTGACGGTGATTGCCCTGGCATTGGCAGTCATGATCGGAGATGGGTGCTGTACATTTGTCAGTATCAGTCTGGGGGCGAACAAAAAGGAGGATGCACATAAAAGTATCGGATGTTCTATTGTATTATGTGTGTTGACGAGTCTGTTGATCATGATATTCTATTTCGCTTTTCAGGAGCAGATTCTGACGTTATTTGGCGGCAGGGTCAATGAGGAGACATTTGCCAATGCCAAGGAGTATTTTACATGGATAACAGCGGGTATTCCGTTTTATATGTTTGGGCAGATGATGAATCCGATCATTCGATCTGACGGAAGCCCGAAGTTCGCCATGTTCTCCATTATGGCAGGTGCCATATTTAATATCATTTTTGATCCTATTTGCATTTTTGTGCTGAAATGGGGGATGATGGGAGCAGCGGTTGCTACGATAGCCGGACAGATTCTCACGGCGGTGCTTGCAATATGGTATCTGTTTCATATGAAAGCCGTAAAGTTAGGGAAAGAGAGTATAGGTCTTTCTGCCAGTCTTATGAAGAAGTTCATTCCACTGGGAATCACCAGCTTTCTCTCGCAGATTTCGGTGGTTGCATCCATGGCGGCAATCAACAATATGATCGTGAAATACAGTGCGTTAGATGCGGTTTTTAGCCAGGCGGAATATGCGCAGATTCCGATGGCGGTGGTCGGAATTGTCATGAAATTTTTTCAGATCGTGATATCCATTTCTGTCGGACTGGCGGCGGGGTGTATTCCGATCGTTGGGTACAACATAGGAGCGAAGCGTATGGACAGGGCGCTGGAATTATTTAAAAAGCTGCTGACGGCGGAATTTGTGGTTGGACTCATAGCGCTTCTGATTGTGGAGATTCTTCCGAGACAACTGATCGGTATCTTCGGAGCGGCAAATGAGAGTCCGTATTATACGGATTTTGCAATTAAGGCATTCCGTACATATTTATGTTTGATGCCTTTGGCGACCGTTAACAAAGGGACTTTTATCTATCTTCAGTCGATGGGAAAAGCGATGCAGTCATCGATGCTGTCCATGGTCAGGGAGATTGCATTCGGTGTAGGCTGGGCGCTAATCCTTCCGATTTTTTTCGGTTTGAATGGAGTGCTCTATTCCATGCCTTTATCCGATTTGCTGACGTTTGTGATTGCGGTTATTTTAATATGGAATATCTTTAGGCAGTTAAACGATTGGAAAACAGGAGGAAAATTATGATAGTAGATGCGAATATGTATTGGATTTCGGAAGATTTATTTACAGACGAAAGTATGATGGAAGAATTTCTAAGATGTATACCGGCGGTGCATGGTGTGACTGCGAAATGCGAGCAGATTCCGGGGACAGATAAGAAACAGATTATAATCGAAGAGCCGGCGGGATACCAGAATTTAAACTATGTGCAGGGAGAATACAGGATTGAGCAGCAGATTAAGGATATGGACGCGGCGGGCGTGGACAAGGCGGTTTTGAAAATCCCCTGCGCCCATGCATGGCTTTCCTTAGAAATGTGCAGGAAGTTCAATGACGGCATGGCGGAACATGTCAAAAAGGGAAATGGACGTTTTGTGGCACTTGCGGCAGTCCCGCCGCATGGCGGCAAAGAGGCGGTCTATGAGTTAGAACGGTGTATCAAAGAGCTGGGAATGACGGGCGTGCAACTGTCTTCCCATTATGGAAACAAGTATCTTGACGACGAGCTGTTCAGACCTTTTTTGAGAAAAGTAAATGAATTGAAAGTGCCGGTATACGTACATCATTCACCAATTCCGGTGGATTATAGCAGTATATATGAGTATAATAATCTCAGGAGGTCTTATGGAAGATGTATGGATCAGACGATCGCCATCGGGAGAGAAGTTTTCAGCGGTATGTTTGATGAACTTACGGATTTGAAGCTTGTTCATTCTATGCTTGGCGGCGCATTTTTTGCATACATTGATTCGATGTTTCGGAAAAAGCCTGCAGGACAGAAAGATACGGTAAACCGGTTTGACACGGATACGGATCGGTTCTGCGAACAGATCAGGGATCATATCTATTATGAAATGTCCCATGCTCAGCCTTGGGGTAAGGAACTCTTAGAATGTGCGGTAAAGATACTGGGTGCGGATCATATTCTATTTGGTTCGTCTTACCCGGTGAGGGCGGAATGGCTGTTAGATGGTCCGGCGTTTGTGAAGGAACTTGATCTGGCAGTGGAAGAGAAAGCTATGATGTTAGGAGAAAATGCAAAACAGATTTATCGGATATAAGACCGTGCTGATAAAACGATGAGAGAGGGACTAGAAAGATGGAACTAAATTATATCCGGCATTTTGTAGTGCTTGCAGAAACCGGAAATTATCTGGAAGCGGCAGACATTTTGTTTATGGCGCAATCATCTTTGTCGAGGCATATCAAAAGCATCGAAGATGATCTGGGCGCTCCCTTGTTTGACCGGACAACCAGGAAGGTCGTGCTGAATGATTTCGGGAAAGCGTTCCTGCCCTATGCAAAACAGATGGTGGCGATACAGGACGAATATAATAAAGTACTGCATAGCTGCCTTCATGGAATGACTTCCACGTTGACGGTGGCATCGATCCCGACCATGGCGAATTATAACATTACGGGGATTCTGGCGGGTTTCCAGCGGGAGAATCCGGAGTGTCGGCTGAATATCGTCGAAGCGGATTCGTCACAGATTTTTCAGATGATTGAAGAAAAGAAATGTGAATGTGGGTTTGCAAGGGATGCCGAAGGGATGTCCCATGAGGTGAGGCAGATCGAGTTTACTACCGATCATCTGGTAGCAGTGTTAGCGCCGGAACATCCTCTGGCTGGTAAGGATTTTCTAACATTGGAGATGTTGGAAGGAGAGAAGTTCCTATTCTTAAATAAAAATACGACCATGTACTCCATCTGTTATAACGCCTGCAAAAAGGCGGGATTTGAGCCGGACGTCGGATTTACAGGGCTTCGGGGAGAAAATCTGATGGATCTTGCGGCAAAGGGAATGGGCGTGGCGCTGCTGACCAAGAAGCCGATCGAACACCTAGCGGGTGACAGGGTGGTTCTGATTGATGTGGTTCCAACGGTATCGCTTTCGATCAATCTCGTGTATCCGGCGAAAGGGAAGTTGTCAGATGCCCTGAAAAAGTTCATTACTTATGTACAAGATCATAAAGAATAACCAATTATGCGTCATGATGTAATAGTGCATTATGACGCTTTTTTTATTTATGAAACAAATAATATTTATGCATGATGTGCAAGAATGCACGCGCAAAGCGGATTGCTTTTGTCAAAATACACCGATAGAATAAGAATATACAAAGGAAATGCATATAATTTCCACAATCTATTATCAAAAAGAGAAGGGAGCAATTATGATGAAGAAAAGAAAAATTGCACTTGCACTGGCGGTAAGTATGTTGGCATCGGCTATATTTACAGGCTGCGGGGCAGGAGGAGCAGAACAGGCAGAGACGAGTACACAGACTGAGGCACAGCAGCCGGCACAGGAAGAAGCGCAGGAGCCTGCCGAAGATGCATCGCTAGGAGAAGCGGATACCCAGACGGCAATAGCCGGAGGCAAAGCAGACTCCGTGACAGTCGGTATTATGGCGGACCCGGAGAACATGGGACCATGGTCGGGAATGTCAATGGGAAGAATCGCAGTTTTGTTTACTACCTATGAGTATATGATTACCAGGGAGAACGGTGTGGCATACGGCGTGCTGGCAAAGAACTGGGAAGAGGTGGATTCACAGACATATGATGTGGAATTATATGATTACATTCATGATGCAAAGGGCAATCCTCTTACGGCAAGCGATATCGTGTTCAGTTTTGAATCTGCGATTGCCACGAAGAACTATGGTAAGTTGTCCGTGATTGACAGTGTGACGGCAGTGGATGATTATAATGTGGAATTTAAGTTTAACAAGGCGCTTGAAATCGGTGAATTTGAAAATATCATGTTGGAATGCGCCATCGTAACACAGGCTGCTTACGAGGCTTCACCCGATCAGATGGCTACCACGCCGGTAGGTACGTCGGCATATCTGGTAGAAAGTTATGTGCCGGGTTCGGAAATTGTGATGAAAGATACGGGAAATTACTGGCAGACAGACGAATCCCTTGTGCATGGAACAAGTGTTCATAATGTCGGAGAGATCAAGTTTTCTGTGATTACGGAATCCTCACAGCACACAGTGGCGTTACAGACAGGCTCAGTTGATATCTCCAACGGCGTGCCGGATACGGATATTTCCAAGTTCAGCGAGGGCGGTGAATTTGCGGAAGGCAATGCGGTAGGCGTTGTGCTTGATAATCTGAGTTATGATGTTGAGTACAATATGTCGGATAGTTCTGTGTTTAAGGACGATGAAAACTTAAGATTTGCATTGGCATATGCAATCGATAAGGAAGGCGTGAACCTTGGCGCATTCAACGGAAATGGTATGGCAGTAAAAGATTTCGCCAATGCCACATATCCTGATTATAATGCAGAGTGGGATAACGAGGATTATTTTGATTATGATGTGGATAAGGCGAAAGAATATTTGGCGCAGTCCGCTTATGATGGCAGAACACTCAAGTTAGAATACATTAATTCCGGTATGTCAGAAATGATCGCGCAGTTGCTGCAGGCTTACTGGGGGCAGATCGGTGTCACGGTGGAGCTGATCGGTTATGACCAGATGATGGGACAGCAGGAACAGTATAATGCAGAAGGATTCGATATCTTGTTAAAAACGACAGGAAGTACGGACTATATCGTAAACCAGTGGAAGCTTTGCTGGGATGCAAGAGATTACAGAGATATTACCGGTGGTACCGCGAACTTTGTGGTGGATGAGAAGCTCGATGAGCTGATGCAGGCAGCATTGAGTACAGAGACATATGGACCGGAGAGTATCGAAGCGTTCCATGACTATCTGGTAGAGAAATGTTACGGATATGGTGTGGTAGAAGGTCCGGTTAATATTGTACATTCCAACAAGATTACGAATGTGGCACTGGATATTAGAAATCAGATTCTTCCAGGGGCATGCTCATATGCGCAGTAAATAACAAAGAGGTGAAGGCAGCCCGATAAGCTGCCTTCCTGCGTAACAGGAGAGGAGAAGTTGTATGTGGAAATATGTCGTTAAAAGATTATTATGGATGATTCCGGTACTCTT
>JAMPGN010000246.1 GCA_023663915.1 Eubacterium sp.
TCGCGGTTTGCGACGATAATATTGCGGACAGAAAACAGATGGAGCGGCTCCTCGGGCGCGCTTCCGACAGGAGGCTGCACACCACAGGCGTGCTCTACATCGACTCTTACGGAAATGTGGAGGCGGTTCTGCGCTCTCCCATGCTCTACGACGCCTTTTTCATCGACATGACGACCGGACCGGTCAATGGTTTCCAGCTCGCGAGAAAACTGATCGACGCGGGCGTTGTGGCGCCCATCGTCCTGTGCATCTCGACGATCGACTATCCTTCCGTCATCAAAGCCGCTCTCGACAAGGTACCGGAGGACGTCACGGAAGCCACGAACCACGACATTCTGCGCAGGCAGCTGCAAAAGCAGATCCTGTATCTGCAAAAGCCGATCAAGGTCGATGAACTGGACCGGATGCTGGATCATGCGCAGAGCCTGAAAGCCGAGACGATCCCCACCATCGAACTGCGCGGGGAAAAGGACACGCTTTACGTCCACGAAGACGAGATCCTCTACGCGGTAAGGGACGGCAATTATCTGCACGTCGTGCTGACCGAGGAGCGCTCTCTCGATCTTTTGAGCACGCTGTTAAATTTCTACTCACAGCTTGCCATGTTTCCCAATTTTGTCATTATCTCCGAGCATTGTCTCGTGAACGCCGCTTTTGTGGAAAAACTCTCGTTCTTAAAAATGACCATGAAAGACGGACAGATTTTCAGCGTGTCGCCGCTGGAACTGCCGAGAGTAAAAAAAGTGCTCGCAAACCTCAAATCGTAAAGCTCATAACGTCACGATCACGCCGCCGTCGTTGGCGTACATGCTGCTGACCCCCGCCGTGTCCATGACGACGACCTGTTTGTAGGAAGCGCGCTTCTCCATGAGTTCCCGCATATAAGCCGCCCGTTCCGGGCAGTTGCAATGGCAGATCATTAACGTCCTCTCCTGCGGCTTCTCCACATCCGCCACGATACAGTCCGCCATTTTCATGAGCGCCTTATGGATGCCGATCGCCTGTCCTTTCTGCTCGATCACGCCGCGGTTTCCCACCATCACGGGCTTAATGTTCAAAGTAGACGCCACCAGCGCCTTCACGCCGCTCATCCTTCCGTTTTTGCGCAGGGTCTCCAGATTATCCAACACAAAGTAAGTGCGCATCCGCCGCTTGAACGCCTCCACCTCTTTCACCGTCTCCTCAAAGGAAAGCCCGGCTTCCTTACATACGGCGATCTTTTCCGCCAGCTGGGTCTCCCCGCAGCTTGCGGATTCCGAATCGATCACATGGATCTTCTTTTCCCCGTATTTCTCTATATACAAACTCTTTCCCAGTTCCGCGCTGTTATAGCTTCCGCTCAGATGGGAGGAGAGCGTCACCACATAGACTTCTTCCGCCTCGTCATGATAGGCTTCCCTGTACTTTTCGGGGGACGGGCAGGACGATTTCGGGCAGGTCGGACAAGCCGCCACTTTTTGCAAAAAAGTCTTCTGGTCAAAGGTCTCGTCATCCTGTATCGCATAATCGCCCACTTCCAGTCCCAGCGGAACGATCTGAAAACGCCTGTCATGTCTTTCTTTTTCGGGCAGTTCACAACAGCTGTCCACCACGATCTTATAGTTCATAATGCCTCCATAACCATTTCATGTAGTTTTCATTACCACATATAATAACATAGAATACCCCATATTGCAAATCTAATTTATCATGCCTGATTTTCATTACAAATGAAATTAAAAACAGGAAAGCAGTGGAATCAGAAAAAAGGATGCCAAAACTAATAGCATGGGCAAAAAGCTCACTTGAACATATGCTTTTAGCCCATGCTTTATTTTATATGTAAGAACTCAATAATATATCGCTAACTCACCAGATTTTCTATTGCTTTCGACTTCTTTCAAATTCTCTTTCTGAAAGCGGTCTGCAAAGCCATTCTTCGTATTCCTTGAATGCCTTATTTTCTAACCAAGCCGGTATAGCAAATCGTTCTTTTTTCTCTTCACTCTTTTCTGTAGATATCGCCGTTTGTGGCGCATCATTTACCACATTGATACCCCGATTTTGCTCTGATGTCCCTTTACATTTACTTAACCCTGCTTTTTCGGCTAATGCCTTTGTTAGTTCCGCATAGTCTATCAAGCTAAAAAAACCCATATGATAGGCTGTAAATGCTTTCTTCCCATTTATTGAATAGGATGACTCCGCTGCATCGATTACTTCCGCTGTGATCTCAAATTCATTTTTTACCGAATCGCTGCAAATATTGCTATGATTTTGCGATAACCAGATGCCGATCATGTTTTCTATGTCGTTCTTTCTACAAACGTCAAATCCATTTAAGGAATCGTTGCCATTCCCTGATATTTCCCCGTTAAAATAATCTACGAAAGTATCTTTCGATCCGTCTTTCGTTGCCAGCCGATTTGTCTGTAAGTTATATATATAGGTATTTCGGCTTCCTATTCCATTAATGCTCATAACGATCCTCCGTTCTGCGGGAATCATTATCACTGTGCTGCATAATGATTCCCGCCATATTATATATTTTGTTAAACTCTCAAATCACAATTCATTTCCCGGATATGGTGCCATCAAACAGGCAACTCTGCCATTGAGCACTCCGCTCCAAGTCGTATCATGACTCCCCTTTGCGCATCTGCCTCCGAATGTCCATAAATCCCCCAAAGGCACCCCATTGATACCATTAATTATACCCGATCCGCCACCACTCCTATTATAATAGGTTTTTCCACTTGCACTCATATATTTTTCAACTTCATTACACACTTTCCCCTTGGGAAAAGTATCTGTTATGTTCATATTTACAATACCTGAATACTCGGGTACCGCAACTCCACGCAAATCACAAGTATACGTTTTATAATCCCTATCGTAAATATTGACGGACCCATATGTCGGCATGTCAACAATGTCAAATTCCTGCACAGCTGGTCCCACATAGAAAAAATAATACATTTGATTCGACCAGTCTCCTCCATTGGCTATCCTGATATGATATGTCCCCGTATCTTCTGCTTTAAAATAAAGATATTTCTCCGATTTTTTTGAATAAATCGGTTCTTCCGCCGGATTAGTCGTATAATAATAAAGTTTATCCGGCGCCAAGTTATATAACTCAATATACCAATCTGTATTTCCGACATTTCTTATATCTAAAAAATATGTTTCTCCTGCCGTTAAATTAATTGTGTACCAGTCTTCATCGCTTGCAGAATGCAAACCTGCTGACCGCATTCCCAAATAATACAGATCATATTTGCTTGTCAATGTATTTTGAAGAATCGGAACTTGGTCGTATGGGTATGCCGTCTGATATGTATTGTTTGGTTCGAAATCATCCGGTACGGTTACCTGCGGATCTATCCCGTCATTGGCAGACAATTCCTCCATTTGCTCAGAACTTAAATATTTCGGTTCCACTTTTTCGGCATCAACGGATTTTAGCCATTCCACGCTTACCGCTTCGACACCCTGATCATTTTCGATGTTCTCCTCTGCTGCCATTACCGGTATGCCAAACAACATACTGCACACCAACACCACGCTTAAAACTCGTTTTCTTCTTTGCATTCTCTCTTCCTCCTTTGAATCAGAATATCCGAATATTCAAAAAGTTTCAGTACTACGTCTATGTAGTACTGAAACTAATGTAACACTCTCATATACTATTGTCAAGTAATAACGACATTTTCATTTCAATTTTTTATACTGAATCACTTTCTTTTTTAATGTGTGCATTTGGTTGATGTTTCGGTATGAGAATATTCTTTCAGCCATATTTCACCGCATTTAGTACATCTGTCCGCATGATAATACTCCGTTCGACAACTTCCGTCAGAATATTTATAATGAAATTTGGCATAACCATCTCCCAAAGAATGTGAACACCCGATTTTGCTTCCGTTGCCATTTATCATCTCCGACACATCATAACATGATCCGTCCTCACCTATAAATTCTATTCTGTTTGAAATTTCTTCTACTGAAAACTGTATTTCCTCGCTTTCAACAAAACCAATCTTAAGCTGCGTCTCCTCTGATACATCCATTAATGACTTATCTATATCCCTTACAACTTGGGGATTTTCGTAGGCGCAAACTGTCAATGATCCTCCAAACAAAATAGTTGCTCCCAACAGCAGTGACGCCGCACTTTGAATTCTACTCTTCTTTCCAGTTTTTAACATATTGATCAACCTCCATTTAATCATTTTTTTACTTCCGTTCAAATTTGTTCGATATTTCCAATTACCGGATTCATTATCCCGTGACATATCAATAATCAATTCACCATATCTCTTTCGCGCTGCCCTATCCATGTTTTGTACCAGAATCGCATCACAACTTTGTTCACAGTAAGCAGACATTGCATAAAAATATAGATACGCCAACGGATTAAACCAATGTAGAAGAATAACCAGAAAACTAAGATACCGCCAAGCGATATCAAGCCTTTTAATATGGATCAATTCATGTTTAAGGCTATAATAAATCTCTTCTTCTTTCAGTCCACTTTCTGGTATAATGACATATTTCCGAAAGATTCCTATTGTACAAATCGTTACTGCTTTATTCGCACATAGTAGGGTTACGTTCTTGTTAATACCCACTTCTTCTTTCACCCTGTCAAAAATTTTCAGATAAATCAACTGACTTACCCGTGGATTTTCTTTTATCACTTTTGCCTTATGATATCTGTACAGATTTCGGATAATCGCCAGCAGCAACCCACAAACCCAGACTGCCCACATCACAATTATATATATCTGAAAGTTTATATGCAGCTTCCCGTCTCCCTCTATCCCAATAAAATTCTCTGAAATAACATCTGCCATATCCAACCGTCTTCGAATCCCTAATATGTGAAATAATCCATTTTTAAGCCAACTATTATATTTAGGCAGTGGCAGACAGAAGAAAATCAGATTAAGCTTAAGCATATTGTATGCCCATGCGGATGAAAGCGCACTTTTTCCCAAAACAGCGCACAGTAAAACGGCGAGGAGCACCGCGCTTCCGCTAAAGGACATAGTCAAAATGAGCATTACATATCCTCCAGAAACTTTCTCAGTTCATCCGCTTCATCACCGCACAACTTTTCTCCCCCGTTTAACGCTACCATAAATTGATTCAGAGATCCTTCAAAATAGGAGTCCAGAAGATGCCTGGCTCTTGCCCTCTCGTACTGTTGTCTGCTTAACGCCCTAAAATACCGCCTCTTCTGAAAACGTGCCTCCCCTTCACACCGAACAAAGATGACGCCTTTCTGCTCCATCCTTGTTAGGAAAGTGGAAAGTGTCTGCTTTTTCCAACCTTTTTCTGAATCCTCGCCGAACTGTAACGCAAAATCCCGGTAAGAATATTCTTTGTCCTCTTTCCACATCCACTCCAGTATTTCTTTTTCCGAATCAGAAAGTATGATTTCGCTCATGCTATGAACCACTCCTTTCGCTCCGTCCAGTCAAAAACGTTCTTTGCATTTCTCAATTCTTTCGTATTGTATTTTTAACAGTACTACAAATTCGTCGTTCTGTCAACACTAAAAATCTTATCGCGTGCAGCTTGCAAATAAAATGCAATTCGTTTACAATCATAAATGCGATTCATGTTTATACAATCAGAAAAGCCGTGACGAATGACAACCGAATAAAAATTCAAGAAAGGTCAAATATGATCGCACTCAGAATCCAAAATGTAAAACAATTTATGGCAAAATTCCTTACAGGAGACGATTTCGACGCCTTCCTGCTGGAAAAAGCCGTCATC
>JAMPGN010000247.1 GCA_023663915.1 Eubacterium sp.
CGCCGCAGCCCATCACCAGACTTGAGCAGGATCTTCCCGAATGCTACAAGCAGTTCATGGAGATCGCGAACCGCCTCGAGGAGCATTATCGGGATATGCAGGATATGGAGTTTACCATTGAGGAGGGCAAACTTTTCTTCTTACAGACCAGAAACGGCAAGCGCACCGCGCCTGCGGCATTGCAGATCGCGTGCGACCTTGTGGACGAAGGCAAGATCACGCCCAAGGAGGCGGTGCTGCGCATCGAGGCGAAATCCCTCGATCAGCTCTTACATCCGACCTTTGATCCCGACGCTTTAAAGGCGGGTCAGGTCGTCGGGCAGGCGCTTCCCGCATCGCCCGGCGCGGCGGCAGGTAAAGTCTACTTTACCGCAAATGAAGCGAAAGAAGCGCATGAGAAAGGCGAGAGAGTGGTGCTGGTGCGTCTGGAGACTTCCCCCGAAGATATCGAGGGAATGCACGCGGCGGAAGGCATCCTTACCGTGCGCGGCGGCATGACGTCCCACGCGGCTGTTGTTGCCCGCGGCATGGGCACAGCCTGCGTATCCGGCTGCGGCGAGATCGCCATCAATGAGACCGAGAAAGTGTTTGAGCTGGGCGGCGAAGTATTCCATGAGGGGGATTACATTTCTCTTGACGGTTCTACCGGAAAGATCTATAAAGGCGATATCAGGACCGTGGAGGCTTCCGTGAGCGGAAACTTCGGGCGGATCATGGAGTGGGCGGATCAGTACCGGAAGCTCCAGGTGCGCACGAATGCAGACACGCCTGTCGATGCGGCAAATGCCGTGAAATATGGTGCGGAGGGTATCGGTCTGTGCCGTACCGAGCACATGTTTTTCGATCCCGACAGGATCCCGAAGATTCGTCAGATGATCCTTGCAAGGACGCAGGAGCAGAGGGAGAAAGCATTAAATGCCCTGATCCCGTTCCAGAAAGGCGATTTCAAGGCGCTGTATGAGGTGATGGAGGGTCGTCCCGTGACCATCCGCTTCCTCGATCCGCCGCTGCATGAGTTCGTGCCCACCGAGCAGGGGGATATCGACGATCTGGCGGTGGAGATGATGATGACCGCAGAGGAAGTGCAGGAGATCTGCGATTCCCTCCATGAGTTCAACCCCATGATGGGACACCGCGGCTGCCGTCTGGCTGTCACCTATCCTGAGATCGCAAAGATGCAGACCAGAGCCGTGATGGAGGCTGCGATCGAAGTGAAGAACGAAAAGGGGTTTGATATCGTACCCGAGATCATGATTCCGCTTGTCGGCGAAAAGAAAGAGCTTAAGTTTGTCAAGGATATCGTGGTGGAAGTGGCTGAGGCTGTGAAGAAAGAGAAAAACTCCGATATCCAGTACCACATTGGCACGATGATCGAGATTCCCCGTGCGGCGCTTCTGGCAAATGAGATCGCCGAGGAGGCGGAGTTCTTCTCCTTCGGAACCAACGATCTGACCCAGATGACCTTCGGTTTCTCCCGCGATGATGCCGGTAAGTTCCTGGGCGATTATTATAAGAACAAGATCTATGAGTCCGATCCGTTTGCAAGACTTGACCAGAACGGCGTAGGACAGCTCGTGCAGATGGCGGCAGAGAAAGGGCGCGCGACCAGACCGAACATCAAGCTCGGTATCTGCGGCGAGCACGGCGGCGATCCGTCCTCCGTGGAGTTCTGCCATAAGGTGGGACTGACATATGTGTCATGTTCACCGTTCAGGGTGCCGATCGCCCGTTTGGCGGCTGCGCAGGCGGCGATCTCCCAAGAATAGTGAACAAATGTTCTACTCACAATATAATTTTATACTGTTTTGTAAAAATCCCGCCTTTTATAAGGCGGGATTTTTTGTTATACTGATTATGATATCAGGCAAGTTTGAATAAATGTCTGAAATAAAGTACAATGTAATAGTAAGAAATTCGGAGGTAAATGTCCTAGATGATAATTTATCTGGATAATTGTTGTTATAACAGACCATTTGATGACCGGACACAGGAACGTATCCACTTGGAAAGCGAAGTTATTTTGTCAGTTCTGAAAATGGGGCAGATGAAAAAGGTGTCTATTGTCGGAAGTGACATTCTGGATCTTGAAATGAGTCGTATGCAGGATGAGAATAAGAGACAGAAGGTACTTAATTTGTATCGCGTGGTGGGAAAGCATATACAATATACAGAAAAAATCAAACAACGTTCTGCAGATATCATGTCAGTGTCAAAGATACGCGCACTTGACAGTCTGCATATTGCATCTGCTGAGGAGGCTAAAGCAGATATATTTTTGACAACAGATGATAAGCTTGAAAAAATGGCGGAAAAATTGATGCTTGGAACAAAGGTGATCAATCCACTTAGATTTGCATGGGAGGTGATTTGAATGATGGATATTAATTTGAGCAGTCCGATAGATGTTAGAAATGCCGGTATGAAAGCGTTGCAACAGGCACTGGGGCCGGTTGGAATGGTGAAGTTTATGCAGCAGTATGATATGGGATATGGAGATTATACGAAGGAAAGACAGGAGCAGCCGGATATGAGTCTGGAAGAAATCGATGCACTGTTAAAAAACGTGGATCATCATTGATATAGAAAAATAAGACCTTGCATTGCAGGATGTAGGGTCTTATTTTTGCTTGAAGATAAGGATGTCAGGGGCTTTCAGTGGATCTGTGCGGAAACCGCCTGTCAGGGGAACAGTACCGATACAAGTTTTGTATAAAGATAATATACTAAAAGAGAAAATTGGTACAATACTTTCTGTTTTAGCAGATAAATTTCCAAACAATGATTGGATTTTGCCAAATATGTCTGCCTTGCATACAAGCCGCCTTTGAGATACAATACAAGCAATCATTTAGACGGAGGAACCAATAAAATGAATGACTCCATAATCGGCAGACAGATATCAAAATTTCGGAAAGCAGCTGAAATGACCCAGGAGGAGCTTGGAGAAGCGGTAGGAATCAGCAGTCAGGCAGTAAGCCGCTGGGAGTGTGGAGGAGCGCCGGATATAGCATTGCTGCCAGCGATTGCTGATAAATTAGGAGTGACAGTTGATGCTCTTTTCGGGCGGGACGGGAGTGAATGCGCAGATATAGAAGATGTGGTAGGTGGCTGGCTGTGCTCAGTCCCTAAGAAGGAACGATTGGATCGACTTTGTCGGCTGGTCTGGTCATCCGTTAAATATCTGCTTGAAGATGGGCTTGGCATACCTGAGATGGGATATCTGGAAACCTGCCATCCGGATATGGGGGACGGTCTGAACCGATTGATGTTGAGTCAGATTAGGACAGCAGACGGTATTTTACTGGATATTCATGCGGAAGATTTATCGTTTGTCACGCTCTGGCCTGAACCGAAGGAAGGTTATGCCGCTTGGCTCGCACCTAAAGAAGAATATCGCCGTCTGTTTGGAATTTTGTCCAGACAAGGCTGTTTGGAACTACTGGAATATCTCCATTGCCGGAAACGCAGTTACTTTGTGGCAGAGGCAGCAGCAAAACAGTTGGGAATGTCTTGCGAAACAGTGGAAGGATTATTGAATGCACTGGAGGGACTACAGATTCTTCGTTTTATGGAATTGGAGCTGGATAGTGGAGAAGTGAAAGCTTATGAACTGGCCGAACCGGCAGCGTTTGTTCCGTTTCTGTATATTGCGAGATGCTTTATGCAGACAGGAATGAATTATATATGTGTCGGGAATTATGATACGCCGCTGCTTCAGAAAGGGAAGTGGCGGGATAAATATGATTCACTGAATGCTGTACAGACCAAAACAAATTATATTTATTTTGGAAATTATGACAATTCTTGTGCGCGGGATGGCATTTCAGGCGCAAAGGGCAGAGCAGCGGAGGAGAAAAAACATGCGGAAGATGGAGCGGGCGAATAGGAAATCAGAAAAGCCCGTCGATATGTTTTTTTATTTAAAGAGATATTGGAAAGATAATACATGTGTGATTCTTCTTTTGGCAATATTATGCGGACTTCAGGTAGGGGCTAATATGCTGATGATGCAGTCGTTTCAGGGCATTATTGACCGGAATATGAATCGGTTTATGGCTTGGACGCTGCTTCTCGTAGGGGTCTGGTTCCTTATCTATGGATTGACCGGTGCGGAAACCTTTTTTCGGCATCGTGCAATCCGTATCATGAACAATGCCGTTCGTCAGGATCTAGCTGCGATATTATTGAAAAAAAGTTATGTAAGTTTTCATGAACAGTCTGTCGGGGAATACTTATCCCGATTTACAAATGACATTAATCAAATTGAAAATCTGGCATGGAATCCTTTTTTTGACTATATCCGCTGGGCAATAACAGTAATATTCAGTATTTTCGCATTACTAACGCTCCATTGGTCGCTGTTGGCGGCATCGATTATAACAACAGCAGTCATGATGTCTGTTCCAAGACTTTTTAATCAGAAGATGGAGCGACTGGGTACTGTATGCGCCCGGAAACAATCAGTGGCAGTGGGTCAGCTGAAAGAACAGTTGGCGGGTTATGACGTTTTTCGCTTTTTTAATCAGGATTGTCGGTTTGTCGGGAATATGGGGCAGGCAAGTGATTCAATAGAAGCCTCCAAATTTCAGCTAGCCTATATAAAAGGATTTGTCAGTGCAGGGATGGGATGCATTAACATTGTCTGTCAGATGCTGCATGTCGCCCTGATAGGCGCATTGTCTGTTCGGGGTATTATTTTACAGGGGGCGCTCACAGGCGGTGGTAATTTGTGCGGCAATATATCTTCCGGATTGGGCAATATGATGCAGGATATGTTGTCCATGTCTTCCGTGAAGCCTTATTTTGAGCAAATTGTCGCTTATACGGAAAATGCTGCCGGAAATGATAATAAAGCAAAAGAAGAGATTTCGATGAAAGCTATGCAGAATGGAATTGCAATGAATCATGTGGGATTTTGTTATGATAGCAAAACGGTTGTCAAAGAGTTCAACGCTTATTTTGAAAAAGGTGGAAAATATGCGCTGACAGGTCCTTCAGGCTGCGGAAAATCTACGCTGCTTAAGCTTATGATGGGGTGTCTGCCTGAGTATACGGGTACCATTCGCATGGACAATCGGGAGGTCAGGGATTGCAGACCGGAACAGTTATGGCATCAGATTGGTTATATTGGGCAGAACACATTTCTGTTCAATACTACAATCTTGGATAACATTACCTTGGGCGAGGAATTTACGAAAGAGCAGATATGGCAAGCGGTGCGGGACAGTGCCTTGGAAAAGGATTTATTGTCTATGCCTGACGGTCTGGATACGGTTGTCGGTGAAAATGGCAGTAACCTTTCCGGCGGCCAGAAGCAACGGGTGGCGATTGCGCGGGCATTGATTCGGAATCGGCCTGTTCTGTTGATAGATGAAAGTACCAGTGCGTTAGATGAGGAAAATGCAAGCAGAATAGAAGAAAATTTGCTGGCCAAAGCCGGTCTGACGCTGATTTTAGTCAGCCATCATCTTTCCGCGGAGCAAAAAAAGTTTACGGAGGTATTTGTTCTGCCAGAGATTTCATAAAATCCTTTGAATGAGTGGAAATGAAGCATGGAAATTGATGGTTATAAAAAATTCATAAAAAGTTTTGTTGCATTAACCGAAATAAGAGAATAAAATGTAAATAGGAAAGTATGAATTTTTGGAGAAAAGCCATACTATAATCTGCAGGCAGAGTATAGCATTACTATAGGGATGAGCAAAACACCTTGATTGAGAAATAGAAATGGGCAGTCTGCTTCC
>JAMPGN010000248.1 GCA_023663915.1 Eubacterium sp.
AAAATCCATTCGACGAAACCCGACACAAGAGAACTTTTTGTGCAATCTGCCTTCATAGCGTATACGATAGACCTTTTGTCACCTAAATCCTATAAATAATGAAAAGAAAGCGAGGAAAAGATCAACATGAAAAAAGTAAAATTCAACAACAACTGGATATTCCATGAGGGTGGCGGCAGCTCCCTTGCGGCCTTGGTGGGCGGCGCAGAAACGACTAAGGAAGTGACGCTTCCTCATGATGCGTCCATAGAAAGGGAAAGGAATCCGCAGGAGCCGAACGGAAGTGGTAATGGTTATTTCAGGGAAGAAACCATCCATTATACGAAAGAATTTTCACTGGATGCAGAGGATGCGGACAAGAATATCTGGTTGGAATTTGAGGGTGTGTACCAGAATGCGTATGTGTATATCAATAATGCATTTGCGGGAAAGTGTCCGTATGGCTATAGTAATTTCTATATTGACGCAACGAAGTATGTGCATTTTGAAAAGAAAAATGATATCAAAGTAGTCGTGAAAAACGGCGTACCCAGCGGACGTTGGTATACTGGTGGCGGCATTTACCGTGATGTAAACCTAATGATTGCAGATCGGATGCATCTGGTTCCGGACGGGGCACATCTGGCGGCGGTTGATGTGGAGGAAGACCAGGCGGCTGTGAGAGTGGAATCTACAATAGAGTACACGGGGACTGGTATTAGGGACATTATCTTGCATACTCAAATTCTGGATACGGATGGCGCAGTGGTGGCAGAGGATTCTATGTCGATTACAGTGGAAGAACATAGCAAGAATACCTATCGACAGAAGGTTTATGTGGACAATCCGAAGCTATGGGATGTGGATACGCCTTATCTGTATCATTATCGAATCTGTGTCGAAGAAGCAGACAAAGTGTTGGATGAAGAAGAAGGAACGTTCGGTATCCGCAAGCTGCAGCTTGATACGAAACATGGTCTGCGGATCAATGGCAAGGTGGTCAACCTGCGCGGTGGCTGTATCCACCATGATAATGGTGTGACAGGAACCGCTGAGTTTGCCCATGCGGCGGAGTTCCGTGTGAAGAAGTTGAAAGAAGCCGGATACAATGCGATTAGGAGTTCCCATTATCCGATGAGCCGCAGACTCTTAGAGGCATGTGACAGGCTGGGTATGCTGGTGATGGATGAGTTTGCGGATGTGTGGACTTCCACGAAGGTAGATTACGATTACGCAATCCATATGGCAGAGTGGTGGGAGCATGACGTGACAAATCTGATCAACAAGGATTACAACCATCCTTGCGTGATCATGTATTCGATCGGCAATGAGATTCCGGAGACAGGAAATAAATTCGACGTACAGTGGGGGAAGAAACTGGCGGATAAAGTCCGCAGTCTGGATGATTCGAGATATGTGACGAACAGCTTGAACTTGATGCTGAGTATCATGGATCGGATTGGTGAGCTTGCAGCGGCTGCGGCGCAGCAAGGTGACGGAGCAGCCCAAGAAGCGCAGGGAGCAGGTGTAGAAATTGGCGAAAATACCGAGATCAACAGCATGATGAGCAATTTTGGCGATATGATGAATATGCTGATCTCTAGTGATATTGCGGGCAAAGCGACAGAAGAGGCTTTTGCGCAGGTAGATATCGCAGGGTACAATTATGCTACATGCCGCTATGTTCAGGATGGGGAGACTTATCCGAATCGTATTATCGTTGGATCAGAGACCTATCCGAGGGATCTTGCTATGAACTGGGAATTGATTGAGAAATATCCGTATCTAATCGGAGATTTCTCTTGGACAGCATGGGATTATCTGGGTGAAGCGGGAATCGGCAAGATTACTTATGGCGATCCGCAGGGTATGGGCTTCTATGCGCCGTATCCGGAGAAAGCAGCCTACTGTGGTGATATGAATTTGATCGGTGACAGACGTCCGGTTTCTTATTGGCGGGAGATTATTTGGGGACTGCGCAAGGCGCCTTATTTGTCAGTGCAACCGCCGAAACATCATGACGATCCGCACAATATGACGAATTGGAGTATGACGGATGCTGTCCGTAGCTGGAATTGGAGTGGGTATGAAGGAAAACCCGCAACGGTGGAGGTATACACGGACGCTGAGGAAGCAGAATTGTTTGTCAACGGAAAGTCCGTCGAGAGGAAGAAAGTAGGAGAGACGCAGAAAGATATTGCGCTTTTTGAGACGGTATATGAACCGGGAATGATTGAGGTAGTAGTCTACTGTGATGGTAAGGAGACGGGCAGGGACAAGATCATGACCGCGAAGGACGAAGTGAAGATTGCGGCCTGCGCGGATATGGCGCAGATTCCGGCGGACGCAAGTGATATCGGTTATGTGGAAATCAGTATGCTCGACGCGGACGGCGTCTTGAATCCGGAAGCGGATAAGGCGGTGACGGTTTCGATTGAGGGACCGGGAGTGATTCTTGGGTTTGGCAGTGCTGATCCGGCTTCCGAGGAGAATTACTTCGATCAGACGGCGAAGGCATTTGAAGGAAGACTGCGGGCGGCTGTCCGTGGTACGGGAGAGACCGGCACAATCACGGTTCTGCTTCAGGCGGAAGGCTGTGAAGATGTGAAGGTGCAGATAGAAGCGGTATAGTCGCGTAAACGCTTCGGAATGGAGATTAATATGCAATACAAATTAAACACAACGAATTACCATGATTTTCAGACATATGAGGTAAATAAACTTCCGCCAAGGAGTTATTTCATACCTTACCCGGACCGGGCGCAGGCGGATCAGGTGATTGCAGCTAAGAAACGATATAGTTCACCGAAAGTAATCTGTCTGAATGGGGAATGGGATTTTAAGTTTTATCCAAGACCGTCCGATTTGCCGGAAGAGTTGGATACAGACAGTATACAGTTCGATAAGCTGGATGTGCCTTCTTGCTGGCAGTTCCGCGGGTATGCGAGGCCATTCTATGTGAATATGAGATATCAATTTCCGTATCAGCCGCCGGAGATTCCGACGACGCAGAAGGTTGACAAGGCATTTTGCTGGATCGGTTCAGATTACGGGATTAAGCCACGTTGGCAGGAGCCGGGAGAAGAGTACAATTATGTCGGTGTGTATCGCAGGTTTTTCCAGGTGGAAGACGAACTGAAGAATTATGTGCTTTCTTTCCTGGGGGTAGCGAGTTGTATCGATGTTTATGTGAACGGCAGCTTCGTGGGATACTCGGAAGGATCACATAATACGGCGGAATTTGATATTTCGTCTTATATTCATGAAGGAGAGAACGAACTGGCGGCGGTGGTGCATAGATGGTGTAACGGAACTTATCTGGAATGTCAGGATATGTTTCGCAATAACGGAATTTTCAGGGATGTGCTGCTGCGAATCAGTGAGGAAGGCGATATCTGGGATATTGGTTTTAAAACCCGGAAAATGGGGACGGGTTATCAGGCGGCGGCGAGCGTGAAGCTGTATGCGGACGGGAAAGTCACTTTTACGCTGGAAGGAAATGGGATTTGTGAGACGAAGACCGTTATGTCCAAGGATAAAGCGGCGAAAGTCGTATTTAAGGATCTGGACGTGACAGAGTGGAATGCCGAGAAACCTGTGTTGTATAATCTATATTATGAGGTAGCTGGTTCCTGTGTGAAAACGCGGGTTGGATTTAAGGATGTTTCGATCAAGGATACGGTTTTCTACTTGAATGACCGGAAAGTGAAGCTGCACGGGGTCAACCATCACGATACAAGCTGTAAAAACGGCTATACGCTGACGCCAGAGGAAATTGAACGAGATATGCGACTCTGTAAAGAATATAATATCGATACGGTGCGGACGTCCCATTATCCGCCCGATCCGTACCTGTTGGAAGTATGTGACGAGCTGGGTATTTATGTGGTAGACGAGACGGATCTTGAGACGCATGGTACCATGTCTCATATGTTTCCGCCGGATTATAATAGGATCAGTAATGACCCGAAGTGGGCGAAGCATTATGTAGATCGTGTAAGGCGTCTATACCAGCGTGACAAGACACATGTGTCTGTAATCATGTGGAGCCTGGGAAATGAGGCAGGCGGTATTTACAACACAGATAGAATGTATGAGTATTTGAAGAAGCATACAGAGCTGCCGATTCATTATGAGAGCGCGATTCACACGAAGAAGAAAGCGTATGATGTGGGAAGCGAAATGTATCCGCCGGTTGAAAGAGTGCATGAGATCGGAGAAAAGACTTATAAAGTGCGTGAATTGTGTGATAGACCTTATTTCCTCTGTGAATATGCCCACGCCATGGGAGTCGGTCCAGGGGATGCGGAGAGCTATTGGAAGGAAATATATGCCTACGATAATCTGATGGGCGGTTGTGTCTGGGAGATGGTGGATCATGCGGTCCTGCACCCGGACGGAACCTATACCTATGGTGGTGATCATGGAGAGTGGGAGCATGACGGCAATTTCTGTGTGGACGGTATGTTTTATCCGGATCGGACGCCGTCTACCGGTGCCAGAATCATGAAATATATTTACCGTCCGATTCGGATGCGGCATCTGGGTGGAGACCGATTTGAATTATTTAATACGACCGCATTTTCTGCCGGAGACCGTTACCGGCTGGAATGCAGATGGAGTGACGGAAGTGCAATGACAATCGTGCCGGAAGCCGGTCCACTCACCAGGATGGAGATCACAATAGAGACGGAGCCACATAGGAATGCGGTTAAGGCAGCAGGGAAAGACCTGATGTTAGATATCGTTACGATTGACACGATGGATAACCGTGAGGTGGCAAGGGAGCAGATTATTTTACAGGAAAAGGTTGCTGGAATGCCGGATGACGCAGGAAGCGTAAAACTTCCGGAGACATTGTCCTTAAAGAGCGGAATGCCGAAATTAAAACTTGCAGATGGAACGAATCTGCTAGAGCCGTCCGCTCCGTATACTATCCTGTTCCGTGCGCCGACAGACAATGATTTCAATTTCTCTCTGCACAACTGTATGGAAGATTTCATAGACCAGAAAGAGGAAGTACTGTCTGTAGAGCGGGAGGAGAATCGAGTTACGGTCACAACGAGAATCATTTGCAAGAAACAGATCTTTACCTGTACAGATTGTTACGAAGGCAGCGCGGAGGGAATCGTGGTCACGAGCAGACTGCACTGCGAGAAAGGCAAAGGAAACCTGCCGCGGTTTGGCAAGGCGTTTCGGCTGGATTCCGGTTTTGGAACGGTCACTTATCTGGGAAGGAACGGTGAGTCCTATGCCGATATGAAGGAGCAGACGCAGGTCGAAGAAGTAACTTGCGCCGTATCGGATATGACGGAGCCAAACATCCGTCCGCAGGAAAGCGGCAATCGCTGTGACTGTAGATGGGCGTGTGTAGACAGTGGAAAACAGAGAGTGACGTTTACTGCGTTAGATCAGACTTTTGAATTGGGTGTCAAACCTTATAGTGATAGGAAACTTGTTGAGATGAAGCATCGTGAAGATGAAGTGGCGACGGGAACCTATGTTACGATTTCAGCATTCCAGATGGGAATTGGCACAGGAATTTGCGGTCCGAAGACGGCACAGGAATACTGTTATCCGATGAACAGGGATTACGAGCTGAAATTTATGATCAAGGTGGAAGAATTATAATTATAAGAAATGGGAAGGGTGAATTTCCTGTCGAGGGAGATTCACCCTTCCTTTATGGTATAGGAAATTCCTACGCAAATTTCGAGTTCGCGACGAGTTTTCTTAAGATGCAGGGCATCTCTTAGGAA
>JAMPGN010000249.1 GCA_023663915.1 Eubacterium sp.
CAGGGTGTCCAGGGTTCGAGCCCCTGGCGGTGCAGTGGGAGAACTGGTTTTGGAGTCTTAGAACTCTGGGGTCGGTTCTTTTTTTACGTGATGGGAAACTTCTTGAACCTAAAAAGCAATCCCTAATATCTCAATCACAATCCCCGCAATCACACCTACAGCGTACAGCAGTCCTATAAGTCGCAGATTGTCCCGGCGGTCGTCGTTCACCCGTAAAAGCACTAAAAGCCCCACCCCTGTTCCCGATAAAAGTCCCGCAATCATTGCACCGGCACCCAAAACGCCTTTCAGATAGAGCTGCGTAATGACCACTGACGCCGCACAGTTGGGAATAAGCCCCACAAGCCCTGCAATCATCGCTCCTGCAATCGGGCGGTTGAGAATCACATTGCCCAGCATATCTTCGCCAACCCACGCAATCACCAGATTAAGAGCTAAGGAAATGAGTAATATATATAAGAAGATTTCCGCCGTATGATGCAGCGCCGATTTCCAGATGCCATTCTCACAGTGGCAGTGATGTTGTTCACACAAATGCTCAATCTGCATACGATTCTCACCCTTATGAAAGATAAAATCAATCACAAAACCCGCCAGGATCGCAACAACGACTTTGACCGTAAGCACTTTGACGATCATTGCCGCACCGACATTCTCTGAGATCATGATTGGAAGCATCTCATCGGAAGTGGACAGAAAAACAGCCATCAGAGTTCCCAATGTGATGATCCTGCCCGCATACAAGTTGGATGCCGCCGCCGAAAATCCGCATTGTGGAAAAATACCGAGAATCCCACCAATCACCGGTCCTCCCTTACCCGCGCCACGAATCGCCGCCTGCATTTTATCACCTGCCTTATGCTCAAGGTATTCCATGAGCAGATATGTCGCAAACAGAAAGGGCACGAGTCTTATGCTGTCTATAAAGCTATCTAAAATTACATCTACAATCATTTTCCACTTCTTTCTATAAAACCAAAAATCACTTTACACATTAGAATACCGTGTCTGTATAAAAAAAGCAAGAAATTTAATAATTCAGTCTTTTTCGCAATCTTTCTGCTATTGTCGGAATCTTTGCGAAATAACAATTGATTATTTCCAAAAAATGTATTAGTATAATATGTGTGGGGTTTGTCGATATATGACAACTAAGGGAGGTTCTTTCTATGGAAGGTTTAAAGAATGTAATGGAAGACGCGGTAGAATATCAGCTTAACAAAATATTACCGACTATGCCTGATGTTTGTTCCTGTGAGAAATGCCGATTGGATATGGCATCCTTCGCACTGAACAGGTTAACGCCGCAATATGTGAGAACGAATGCCGGCGCTCTTTTTCAGAAATTAAACAACGCTTCCCCTCAAGCGGAAGCGGAAGTTTTGACTGCCGTGATTTCTGCAATCAAGATCATAAGCGCACATCCGAAACACGACTGAGATACATAGGACGTATGCCAAATATGTGAGACATTACAAAAGCCGGACAGTTAAGCATCCGGCTTTTGTTCTATGGAAAATTCTTACCTATACTTCGAGTTCGCGAAGCGAATCCGGCAAGCATCATATCAACCTGTCAGACCACGCTCTCCTGCTTGCGGACTGTCTCTTTAATGTACGCTGCCACACTCTCCTTCGGAATGGAAAGCGCCAGCGACATTTCGCCGTAAAGAAGTTCCTCCGCCTTGCGCAGATATTGCTCGTCGGAAGAAAGCACTTTCTTACCCTCTTTCAGTCTGTCCTGTTTGCGCAGATAGAGTGTCTTGATAATCTGCACGAGACTCCGGCAGTCGTAAGTGCGAATCGCCTCTTTATACATCTGTTCCCTGCTTTTCTCCTCCTGAATCCAGACCGTATCGATCTCTGTGATCCCTTCCGCCAGCTCTTCCGCTTCTTCTTTATTCATGATCCTGCGCATGACTACCTTATCGTTGTCCACTGGCGTATAGACTGTGCTGCCCTTCTCGAAAACAGGCTCAAGCACATAATACTTGCGTACTTTGTCCAGTCGATCCACCGGATTCCCTGTAATGTTGACAACGCGGCAGACACCGTGTCCACCGCACATAATTAATTGATCTCTCTCAAACATAAAACCCTCCGACATCTGTGGCTCTGAAATATACCGATATTACCCTTACTATATATTAGTGTAACACCAAATTGGAGTTTTAGTAAATGTTTTCTGAAAATTTATAAAAATTTCAGCACATTTCTGACAGATGCGGGCTTGTATTTTGTTTAAAATGACTAGAATAGGTCGCGTCTTTACTCTACTACAAGGTTTGCTTCACCCACTTGAAAATATCATGCCTTATTCTGACTATCCTGCGACACTCTATTCTGCTTCGCGAAGTCTCTCCACGATCGATTTTCTCATCACAGTGCGGTACGATGTAATCGGAATACCCACACCGAGCAGGATAAACAAAGGCGTTATCAACAGGACCGGCATCACATGGAAACGATATTCAAAAAACCAGAACATATTCTCCAACACCTCTCCGATCGTCGGTCCCATGACCGTTAATAATACCAGCGTAATTAACACAGAACTTCCCGCAAAAATCACGCCCTCCGTAATCAGCATGACATTGAGCTGTTTTCCGGTCATCCCCACTGACTGTAACACTGCAAACTCCTTTTTACGGGAGAGAATGCTTGTCAGAACCGCATTGAAAAAGTTCAAAATACCGATCAGCCCCACAACAAAGCTGAGCGCTGAACCCACAAAGACAAACATATTCTTCAATTCATAAAAATTCTCTGCATAGGATGCCTTGCTCTCATATCCACACCAGTCGTTTTCTTCTGTAAACTGCTTGAGATACTTTTCCATAGAATCCACGTTGTCATCGTCGCAGTCAAAGGCATAGTAGAGTATCGCGTCTGTCCGTGTCTCTTCCTTGAAAGTGTCCGCTCCCAGCACAAATTCATCCCTTCCATAGAAACGGTAAGTGAGCGTGCTCGGTATTGTCACGAGTGCACAGACTTCATATTCGACATCGCGGTATTCTTTTGCCCTGCTTGCATACAGTTTATTGGTCAAATCTTCGCCTTCTGCATATACCGCGCCTGTCTCTGGATGATAGTACTCAAATTGATCCACATACCTGAGAGTTACCTTATCACCCACTTTCGCCCAGTGGCTGTCTGTCATCACATTGTAATAATCATCGGTCTGGTACACTGCGGCAATATAGTTTCCTTCCTCTTTCAACTTGCCGATATCACCTTCTACCACATGGAGTTTTCCTAACACAAAATCTTCCATACCATATAGACTGATGTCTGTCATCAATTTATCCCCTGTCTTTTCACGGAAACCCACATAGGCATCCATCATCTCTCCACTGCCCAGAGCATCCTGCTTGCTATACCGTACCCACTCCTCCGTCACAAATTCCTGAACCACGGAAACCAGACCATAAGTTCTTCCCCCGGTCACGCCTTTCTGTGACTCAATCTGTACAGCCATATCCGCAGGAAACGCCGTATCTTCTCCCCACCTGATGACTGGCGACGCCTGAAAATGTGATGCGTCCGCCAGAATAAAATCTTGTGTCATCCGACGCAGATACTTATCCATGCTGAAACCGTTGCTCAGAATAAAAGTCAGATCGAGAATGATCACCGCCAGAGACAATGAGAGTACTGTGATAAACGTCTTCTTTTTATTCCTTCCAAGATTCACCCACGCCATTTTCAGAACCGATGCGCCCTTTTTCGACCTTCTGACCGTCTTCCTGCCTTGGCTTCCCTCCGTATACCGCAGTGCCTCGATCGGCGAAACCTTCGCCGCCATCCGGCGCGGTTTCCGGCAGGATAGGAGCACCGTAAGGAAGGAAAAGACTGCCGCCCCAAGAAAAATCAAAGGACTGGCAGAGTATACTGCCCCCATAATGCCATCCATGGGTGCCACTACGACATGAGTTACCGCCATACCGAACACATAACCGACAAGCATACCGAGCGGGATGCCAACTGCCGACAGCACACACGCCTGTATCAACAAGATCCGCCCAATCTGCCGCCCCGTAGTCCCGATCGTCTTGAGCAACCCGTAAAACCGCACATCTCCCACCACCGATATCTGAAAAATATTATAAATAATCAGATAGCCGGTAAACATAATAAGAAGCACAGCAGCAGCCAGCGCAAGCGCCGTTGCCAAAGTAAAACCATCGGCGGCAAGCTGTGAATCAATATAGCCCCAGTTTACCCCAATATCGATATAATCCTCTTTGGCGGACTCCTGATCCTGATACCCGTGCCGCTCTAAAATGGTCTCCATATTTTCCCGAATGGAACTCGCACTACGGAACATCACATTTAGACACCAATACCCTGTCATCTGGTCATATCCTTGAACGTCCATTTTATCAAGAATACTCTCCACACGGCTCTTTGGAAGCAGCACATGGCTTGCCACACTCGCCGGGTCATGCTCCCAATAGCCGCTCAGTGTGAAAGTCTCCGTTGTCTCTGTGCCATCCACCAGAAAAGTCATCGTAAACTCATTGCCAACCACCGGCTCCACGCCCAATAGTTCAAGCACTGTGGTGTCCGTCGCTGCCTCATTCGTGCCCTCTGCAGGCATCTGCCCTTCCTCCGGCTCTAAAAACGACCACTTCGCCGCATTTGCGTCACAATAACTGAGTTCCACATGGCTCCTATGGAAAGGCTTATCCACCGGCATTCCTAAATACAACCGTTCTCCATATTCCTCAATCAGCGGATCATCTTTTAATTCATCAACCTGTTCTCTCGTGACATTCTTAAATGCGCCGTGGTTATAAGCACCCACCTGCCGGAAATTCGTCTGCTCATATCCATATTTTAATGACATTCCTGTCATAAACAATGCTGTGAAAAGTACAGTCGTCAAGGCAATCGCCAGTATTGTAACCATGTTCCTTGTCTTCGCAAATCGCATATGCTGTATGCTGATTCTACGGATGCATTTTCTGTTTGCTACTTTCATATACTCCCCCTCTATCCTGTTATAATCCTGCCATCTTCGATCCGGATGATTCGATCGGCAAGCTGGGCAATCTCCTCATTGTGGGTAATCATGACAATGGTCTGTGCAAATTTCTGACTGCTTACTTTCAAAAGGCTCAACACATCCTGGCTGGTCTTGGAGTCCAGATTTCCCGTCGGTTCGTCCGCCAGTATAATCGCAGGCTTCGCGGCAAGCGCACGGGCAATGGCGACTCTCTGCTGCTGCCCGCCGGATAAATTGTTTGGAAGATTTTGTAATTTTGAGGATAATCCTAGCATCCCGATGACCTGTTCCACATATTTTCCATCCGGCTCGTTCCCGTCAAGCTGCACCGGAAGCAGAATATTCTCATATACGTTGAGCACAGGTACCAGATTGTAATTTTGAAATACGAAGCCTATCTTCCTGCGCCGGAAAATCGTCAATTCCTCGTCTTTTAAAGTAAAAATCTCTTTGCCGTCCACTGTCACAGTTCCGTCCGTTGGTCTGTCGAGTCCGCCCAGCATATGCAGAAGAGTGCTCTTGCCGCTGCCACTCGTCCCGACCACGGCAACGAACTCCCCTTTCTCTACTTTTAAATCCACACCGTCCAACGCGTGCACTTCGTTTTCCCCTTTGCCGTATATCTTTTTGAGGTTTTTTGTCAATAATATAGTCATGTTTTCCTCCCATAATTTTGCCTGATTGTGATTGCCAAGTCCCTGAATCTCGCAAATCCGAAGCAATGTCCCATT
>JAMPGN010000024.1 GCA_023663915.1 Eubacterium sp.
CGATATGATAATGGACGCGCTGGCGGAGGAAAATATCGAGTCCCGACCGATCTGGAAGCCTATGCACTTACAGCCGGTTTTTGAGAAGTATGATTTCATACCGCACAATGAGGATGGAAGCAGCGTGGGAACGGATATTTTCAACAGGGGATTGTGCCTGCCGAGCGATATCAAGAATACGGCGGAGGATATGGAACTGATTATCGGCATTGTGAGAGGGCTTTTTCAAGATTTATGATGGAATGGACAGGCAGTATGGATGATTATTCCGTGGAGCTGCCGGACAGAGGCGGAAATGGAGGAATGAGCTGTCATGTATAAAAACGGTATAAAAAGATGTCTGGATTTCCTGCTTTCCCTCTGCGGGATCATCGTGTTGAGTCCGATTTTGTTAGTACTTTGCATTTTGGTGCGTGTCAGGCTGGGAACGCCGATTCTTTTCAAGCAGGAGCGGCCGGGCAAAAATGAGAAGATTTTCACCCTCTGCAAGTTTCGGACGATGACGGATCAGCGTGATGAGAACGGGGAACTGTTGCCGGATGCGGTGAGATTGACGAAATTCGGTAAATTTCTGCGTGCCACGAGTCTGGATGAGTTACCCGAGCTTTTTAATATTTTAAAGGGTGATATGAGCATTATCGGGCCAAGACCGCTGCTGGTATCCTATCTTCCGTATTACAGTGAGCGGGAGAAACTGCGGCATAGTGTGCGCCCCGGTCTGACGGGGCTTGCGCAGGTCAGCGGCAGAAACTTTATTGACTGGGACAGGCGTCTTCAGAAAGACGTAGAATATGTGGAGAATCTTTCATTCCGGATGGATATGAAAGTATTGTGGATGACCGTGCAGACGGTGCTTGGACACAGGGGGGAAGTGGCTGAAGATACCAATGCGGTGGAAGGCAACTTTGCGCAGATTCGTAAAAAAAGACTGGAGGAGACCGGAAAACTAGTATGAATATCTTGATTTTGAGCGCCGGCACCCGAAATAAGGTGGTGCAGTATTTTAAGAAGGAAATAGGAGACCGGGGCAGGGTGATTGCCACCGATTGCAGCAATCTTGCACCGGCGGTTTATGATGCGGATGCCTTTTATCTGGTGCCGAGAATTACGGCGCCGGGCTATATGGATATAATTCTTGACCTATGCAGGAAAGAAAAAATAACAGGCGTTTTTTCACTGATTGATCCGGAACTGAGTATGCTGGCGAAGGAACGCGAGAGGTTTCTTGCAGTGGGTACAACGCCGATCATATCTGACTATGATCTTGTAGAGACCTGTTTTGACAAGTACAGAATGTATGAAATGCTATGTAAGATGCAGATTCCTACCGGAAAATGCTATCTTGACAAGGAGGTATTCTACCGGGCGGTAGAAAATGGCGAGATTGCCTATCCGGTGTTTGTGAAACCCGTCAAAGGGAGCGCCAGCCTGCACATTAACAAAGTGTACGGCAGTAAGGAGATTGAGGTTTTATTTGATCTGTACGACGATCTGATGATACAGGAATATATGGACGGGCAGGAATACGGCGCAGATGTATATATCGATATGATTTCCGGCAGATGCACGTCGATTTTTGTCAAAAAGAAGATCAAGATGCGTGCCGGTGAGACGGATAAGTCAGTCTCTTATAAGGATGAGAGGCTTTTTGAAATGATACGGAGATTTGTCGAGGAATGCGGATTTCGCGGCATGATCGATATTGATATTTTCGAGATTAACGGAATTTATTATATTTCCGAGGTCAATCCCCGTTTCGGCGGTGGTTATCCGCATGCCTATGCCTGCGGCGTCAACATGGCGGAGTCGGTCATACGCAATCTTGAAGGGCAGGAGAATGAGGTGACAATAGGAGATTATACGGAAAATATTGCGATGATGAAGTATAATGAGATCGCAATCCGTGACATGAACGGGATGGAAGTGGTACCGTAAGAACGGAGAGGGATATGGGCAGAATATTGGTTATGACAAATTCTTCCGGCGGGCTGTATGATTTCCGCAATGAATTTGTACAGGCAATGCTGGCGGAACATGAAGTCTATGTCAGTATGCCGGACGATGTCAAAGAGAAGGAGCTGGCGGCGGAAGGCTGTAAGATCATCAGGACGGATATCAACCGCAGGGGGATGAATCCGTTGGAAGATTTGAAATTGTACCGCGCATACAGCCGTCTGATCGGGAAATTGAAGCCTGATCTGGTGGTCACTTATACGATCAAGCCGAATATATACGGCGGGATTGCAGCGGCGAGGCACAAAGTTCCTTACATTGCCACGATCACCGGGTTAGGCGGCGCTTTTGACAGAACGGGCATATTGTTAAAACTGATCGTCACGATGTACAGGACGGGACTTAAGAAAGCTGCCTGTGTGTTTTTTCAGAATGAGGAAAACCGGGGAATCTTTCAGAGGCTTGGCATTACGGCAAAGAGGACGCGGATGGTCATGGGTTCTGGCGTGAATCTTAGGAGACACCGGTTCGAGGAATATCCGGCGGGAGAGGATGTACACTTCCTTTTTGTAGGCAGGGTAATGAAGGAACGTGGTATACTGGAATATGTCGAGGCGGCGAAAGCGTTACATAGCGGCAAGGTACATTTCGATATTATGGGATACTGCGACGAGGACTATCAGGACATGCTGGACGAACTGGAGAAACAGGGCGTCGTGCATCAGATCGGATTCCATACCGAAGTGCACCCGTATCTTACGGCGGCGAGCGCGATCGTGGTGGCGTCTTTTCATGAGGGAATGTCCAATGCGCTGATCGAGGGTGCGGCGACGGGAAGACCGGTGATCGCCTCGAATATCAGCGGATGCCTGGAAGCGTTCGAGGAAGGGCGCACGGGTTTCGGGTTTACCCCCGGACACGCGGATGAACTGATTGGAGCGATGAAGAAGTTTCTTGCGCTGTCTTATGAGGAACGTGCAAAGATGGGGCGCAGCGCCAGGGAGAAGATGGAGAAGGAATTTGACAGGAAACTGGTCACGGACGAATACATGGAAGAAGTTCGTCTGATTCTTCATAAGGAATTATAATAACGGGTGTAATGAATGAGGCAGATCTGCACGATGACAGAACGTGAAAAATAACTGATTAGAAGAGAACCATTACCGGGAGGTATAAAATGGATTTATATGAGAAGATTGTAAAAGGAGAGGAAAAGTTATCCTTAGTGGGATTAGGCTACGTGGGTATGCCGATCGCTGTTGCCTTTGCCAGAAAGATCAAGGTTGTAGGGTTCGATCTCAATGCGCAGAAGATTGAGCTGTATAAGAGCGGTGTCGATCCTACCAAGGAGGTGGGGGACGAGGTCATTCGGAATACGACCGTGGAATTTACGGCTGATCCCGCTAGGTTAAAGGAGGCAAAATTCCATATTGTTGCGGTGCCGACACCTGTCAATGACGATCATACGCCGGACTTGACGCCGGTGGAGGGTGCAAGCCGTATCCTGGGACAGAATCTCACGAAAGGGTCGATTGTGGTATTCGAGTCTACGGTTTATCCGGGAGTTACCGAGGAGATCTGTGTGCCGATCCTGGAAAAAGAATCCGGTTTGAAATGCGGTGAGGACTTTCAGATTGGCTATTCACCGGAGCGTATCAATCCCGGCGACAAGGTGCATAGACTGGAAACGATCACAAAGATTGTGTCCGGCATGGATGAGGAGACGCTTGATATTGTGGCAAGAATTTATGAGTTAGTTGTCGAGGCGGGAGTATACCGTGCAGAATCCATCAAGGTTGCAGAGGCGGCAAAGGTCATTGAGAATAGTCAGAGAGATATCAATATTGCGTTTATGAATGAGCTTTCTATGATTTTCCACAAGATGGGGATAGACACCAAAGCGGTGCTGGAAGCCGCCGGAACGAAGTGGAACTTCCTCAAATTCATGCCGGGGCTCGTGGGCGGACACTGTATCGGCGTTGACCCTTACTATCTCACATACAAGGCGGAGGAGCTGGGGTATCATTCCCAGATTATCCTGTCGGGACGCCGTATCAATGACGATATGGGTAAATATGTGGCGGAGAGTCTGGTGAAAAATCTGATTAAGGCGAGCATACCCGTGAAGAATGCACGGGTTGCGATTCTGGGATTTACCTTCAAGGAGAACTGCCCCGACACGAGGAATACGAAAGTGATCGATATTTATAAAGAACTTGGCGAGTACGGGATCGTTCCGATTGTGGTAGACCCTGCCGCCGACGCGGACGAGGCGAAACGGTTGTACGGTATTACGTTTTGCAGCTTGGATGACGTGAAGGATATGGACGCGGTGGTCATTGCGGTAGCGCATGAGGAGTTCTCGGAATTTGACAAAGAGAGCATAGGGGCTTTCTTCCATCCTTCGCACAAACAGAAGGTTTTGATGGATATTAAAGGAATATTAGACAGGAAAGAGTATCTGACAGAGGATTATCTGTATTGGAGATTGTAAGATTAAAAAAGATTCCAATTAAATCATGGTGCATTCTGGCGGGACTGCTCGTATTCTTCGGTGGTATGCTGGCGGTCTATGGAGTGGGTGTATACAATGATTCCGAACAGTATATCACGATGCATATACACAGGGAACCGCTGTACCCGCTCTATCTGGCATTCTTCCGCAGGCTGTGCGGGGAAGGCTATCTGCCGGTGGCAATGGCAGGTCAGGGAGTTCTGGCGGCGGTGGGTATCTGGGTTTTGGCGGAATATCTTGCCGCGCGTTTCCGGCTGGGGATCTGGGGGGAACTGGTTGTTGTCGGGCTGCATCTCATTCCGCATCTGATGACGAGATACGTTTCCGCCCTGCATATTTTCATGGAAAATTCCGTGATGAGCGAGGCGCTTTGCATTCCGCTTTTCTACTTTTTCGTGTATTTTCTGCTGCGTATGCTGTTAGAACACTGCAGGCGGGATGCGGTGCTTGCCTTGGTGTCGGCGTTTCTGCTGTCGATGACCAGAGGGCAGATGATGAGCACGATTCTGATGTGGATGGTACTGCTGGTCTTTAGGATGATATTGGAAAAAAAATACCGGACGCTCATTGCTCCGGTGCTTGCCATTGCCGCGGTGTTTGGCTTGCGCAGCCTGGCGGTCCATGTGTATAATTACGGCGTCACGGGATATTTTATGGGGAATACCTACGGGCAGGTAAATATGCTGACGAATATCGTCTATGCCTGTGACCAGGAAGACGGGGCAGTGTTTGACGAGGGAAGCCTTGAAAAGGAGTTTTTTGAGCGTTTTTATGCCGAGGCGGATGCCATGGGGCTTAACTATAGGTACGGCGGCGATACCTTCCGGCAGAGGGCGGAGCATTTGGAAGAGTTTCACGACCAGTTGAAGTTTCAGGTGTTGGAGGCGGATCTGTCCGCATATTTTTTCAGTCTGGGAGAGGTGGACTATTACCAGCAGAGCAGTATGTCGGATGAGATGGCGGGCAGGATGCTGAAGAAATTACTGCCGGCATGTTTTGGTCAGTGGCTTTATGATTATATTCTGCTGTGTACAAACGGTTTTATCCGGAGTATAGCGGTGGTGCATCCGCTGATTAACTGGGCGGCTGTTTTGTTCTATGTGGCGGCTGTTTTGCTTGTCATATGGCATATATGGCGCACGGGACGATATGATGCTGCATGGGTGATGGGGACGGCTCTTCTGTTTATTGTGGCAAATGTGTGCGCTACGTCCATGACGATCATGTGTCTTTCGCGGTATATGATCTATGGGTTTTCGCTTTTTTATACGGCGTTGTTTTTGTCGGTCAGAGAGCTAAAGCAAACGATATAACAAATGTTGTTTGCTGTAAAGCGATAGAAAGATATCGAATAACAGTCAAAATATCTATGCATGAATGCTAGAAGACGAGTGGAAGAAAAAGGAATGCGAGGTGTAGAAATGGGATATCGTGATATAAAATTCGATCAGGACAGTGTATTTCTGGTGGGAGGCGGCGCCGGGTTTATCGGCTCCAACATCTGTGAGGCTTTGGTCGGCATGGGCTGCCGGGTTCGTTGTCTGGACAACCTGTCTACCGGGAAATATGAGAATATCGAGCCTTTGATTGAAAAAGAGAATTTTACTTTTATTAAGGGAGATATCAGGGATTTGGAAACCTGCAAGGCGGCGTGCGAAGGTGTAGATTATGTGCTCAATCAGGCAGCCTGGGGCAGTGTGCCGCGCAGCATTGAGATGCCTCTTTTGTATGAGGAGATCAACATACGCGGAACGCTTAACATGATGGAGGCGGCAAGGGTATGCGGCGTCAAGAAATTCGTGTACGCGTCAAGTTCTTCGGTTTATGGGGATTCCACGATGCTCCCGAAGAAGGAGGGGCAGGAGGGAAAGGTGATTTCACCCTATGCACTGACTAAGAAGGTGGATGAAGAATATGGACGGCTGTATAAGCAGTTGTACGGGCTGGATACATACGGACTGCGCTATTTCAATGTGTTTGGGCGCAGGCAGGATCCCGATGGAATGTATGCGGCGGTCATTCCAAAGTTTTTAAAGCAGCTTCTGCACGGCGAGACTCCGACGATCAACGGAGATGGGATGCAGTCCCGCGATTTCACCTATATTGACAATGTAATTGAGGCGAATCTGCGTGCGTGCCAGGCGTCGGGCGATGTGGCGGGGGAAGCTTTTAATATCGGCGCGGGTGGAAGACTTTTCTTAAAGGATATCTATTACTATTTATGCAAGGCGTTAGAAAAGGACGTGGAACCGAATTATGGTCCGCCCCGCAAAGGCGATGTACGGGATTCCAATGCGGATATCAGCAAGGCGAGAGAACTTCTGGGCTATGATCCGGAGTATGATTTCGAGAAAGGTATTGCGCTGGCGATTGACTGGTACAGGGAATATCTGAAATAAAAAGCACGGATACGTTGTGCAGGCTGCCGGATGGCAGCGTCGTTGAGGAAAAGGCATGGAGTTTAAACTTGGCGGCTATCGCATACAGATAGCAAAAGAATACAAGATCGACGGCACGATGCCCAGAATCTATAATGCGGATGGAAAGCTTCTGGAAAGTTATTTTATCAAGAATCGGCATTCCCGGCATGCACCCTATGGACATGAGGGAAAATATTTCTTCTGGGACCGGTATAATTACGGGCTGGATACGCATTTCTACGGTCCGGAATCCATGACTCGGACGCTTGGGAATCCGCTGGTGAAATATGGAATGTTAACGGAGTCCCGGACAATCGTACCACAGGATTACGAGATTTTTCATAAGCATAAGGGGCTGGAAAAGGAATTTCGCTATATTTTTACCTACGACGAGCAGATTCTCAATCAAATTGAGAATGCAAGGTTCTATCCCGTGGCTGCGGGCATCTGGAATCATGAAATGAAGGCTGGGCTGTATCGGACGAAGGACAGGGAACTCTCGATCTTATCTTCCGACAAAGTCATATGTGAACTTCACAGATTCCGGCTGGAGCTTGCCAGAATGTGCAAGCGGGAAGGACTTGCCGACACCTACGGCAGATTCGACGGCGGCGAGTATGTGAAGAGCGTGGATGAGACCTTGGACCGTTATCGGTTTGCGCTGATTATCGAGAATGATGTCTCGGATTATTATTTCTCGGAACGGGTGACGAGCTGCTTCGCGGCGCAGACGATTCCGGTATATCTTGGTGCGCGTAAGATCACGGAGTTTTTTAACGGGGACGGCATGATTCTGATTGAGAAGCCGGACTTGGAAGAAGTAAAGCGCAAGATCAAAGAATGCACCAGGGAGACCTATGAGGCGAGGCTGTCGGCGGTGCTGGATAACTACAACAGGGTGCAGGAATATGTGAATATGCAGGATTATTTATATGAGAAGTATTTGCGGACGTGAAAAAGACATGAAGAAGACATGAAGTTATACTAAGGCAGCAGAGTACGCTGCCTAAGTATAACTATGTCATGTCTGGAAGAATGTGGGAAAGCGCGCATTCTTCCGGGTTGTGAGCAGGATAGAGGGAGGAAAATATGCGATATAAAATAGTTGTATTCGGGGTGAAGGATACTTCGGAGAATATTGTGGAATTTATACAGGGGCAGATTTGTCCGGTGGATCTGGTGATTACGATCAGTCCGGAGGTGACGAAGAAAAACCAGGTGTCGGGTTATAAGGGACTGTCGGTGTTGACAGAGAAGTACGGGATTCCTGTCCACGAGGCGGACAGTTATTTTCTGACCGATGAAAAGACGCAGAAATTCATGAGGGAGAATGAGTTTGATATCGGTATTTCGATGGGATGGCAGAGGTTGATTCCGAAATCTGTGTTAGACTGCTTTCAATACGGGATTTATGGATTTCATGGCAACTGCGGCTACCTGCCTTTTGGGAGAGGGCGCTCGCCGCTCAACTGGTCGATCATTCTTGGCGACACGCGGTTTAATCTGAATATGTTTCGTTACGATGAGAAGGCGGACAGTCCCAATGTGTTTGCAACAGAGATGTTCTCGATCACGCCCCACGACGATATCAGGACGGCGCAGTATAAGAACATGATCTGTTCAAAGAATTTGATCCGTAGATTGCTTAAGGCGTATGAGGAAAACAATATCGTGATTCGCACGGATTCTAAAGATTACGATTCATGGTACAACAAGCGGACGGCGGCGGATGGAAAGATCGATTTCCGTGCGAGGACGCGGGATATCTACAATCTGATTCGCGGGGTTGCGGCTCCTTTTCCAGGGGCATATGCAATGGCAGGTGAGGAGAGAGTTACCGTGTGGGAGGCTCATCCCTTTGATGAGATGATCGATTTCTCGGCATATGCACCGGGAGAGGTGATTGATCTGTTCGATGGAAAACCGATTGTCCGCACGGTGGATGGTTCTCTGCTGATTGACCGGTATGAGTGTGCAAGGGCTCTTGTTGTGGGGGACGTGTTGGCGTAGGATATGTGCAGGAGTGAAGATGACATGGCAAAAGCAATTCGGGTACTGCATGTGCTGGGCGGCGTCGGTTTAGGCGGCGCAGAGAGCCGCATCATGGATTTATACCGCCAGATGGACAGGGATGAGATTCAGTTTGACTTTTTAGTACATGGTAGTGACACTAGTGTCAGGAAACCGGAATTTTACGACGAAGAAATCCTAAGATTGGGAGGACATATTTATGTGCTCCCGAAATTTAAAGTATATAATTATTTGTCCTATCGAAGAGCGGTGCAGAGATTTTTCAGAAAGCATCACGAGTTTCGCGTGGTGCAGGGACATATGACCAGTACGGCGGGGATTTATCTGCCGATCGCCAAAAGGTGCGGTATCCCGGTTACGGTGGCGCACTCTAGGAATGCCGGTGTGGTGAAGGGTCTAAAAGGTATTGCGACAAGATTTTTCAGGAGAAATCTGGCGGACAAGGCGGATTATTGTTTTGCGTGCTCTGAACTTGCCGGACAGGATGTGTTTGGTGATAAAGCGATGCGGCAGGGCAGGGTGAAGGTCATCCACAACGCCATAGACGCGGCGAAATTTACATACAATGCGGGCAGACGGGACAAGGTCAGACAGAGTCTTGGGCTGACGAATCAGTTGACGATCGGGCATGTGGGGCGTTTCAATTATCAGAAGAACCATCCTTATCTGATTGATATTTTCGCGAGTCTGTGCAAGATCAGACAGGACGCGGTACTGCTCCTTCTGGGTGAAGGGGCGGATATGGAGAGCATCAGGGAAAAATGCCGTCTGCTCGGTATCGAAGACAAGGTCAGATTTCTTGGCAACCAGAAGCAGCCGGAGAATTATTATCAGGCAATGGATATTTTCGTGCTGCCCTCTTTTTTTGAGGGGCTTCCGGGCGTGCTGGTGGAAGCGCAGGCGGCTGGGTTGAGGTGTTTCGTGTCGGATACGGTCACGCGAGAGGCGCAGGCGACGGATCTGGTCACGTACTTAAGCATCGGGCAGCCTGCCAGGGAGTGGGCGAAGAAGATTGACGAGGCGGCGGGCTATGAGCGGCGCGATACTTACCGGACGATACGGGATGCGGGATTTGACGTGGAGACGCAGGCGGCGGGATACCGCCTGTTCTATCAGAAAGGGGACAGTTCCTTATTATGAAAAAACTGTTGTTGATCGTGCCGTCCCTGCACCAGGGCGGTCTGGAAAAAGTGTGTGCGGCAACGGCAAGACTCATGCAGCCGTATTTTGAAGTGCAGATTGCTCTCTTTGATTCTCGGGATATAGCATATGATGTCACGGGGATTCCGGTAGCCGACCTGCGTCTGCCGAGCCGACCTGGGAAGATTGGTAAAATCATCAACGTACTTAGGCGCGGATGGAAACTGCGCAGACTGAAAAAGAGAGAGCGTATTGACATTGCGTACAGTTTTGGACCGACGGCAAATCTGGCAAATATTGCATCCGGTGGCAAGACACAGAAGTGGCTTGGCATAAGAAGCTATATGGATATGGGAAATCCGAAACAGATACGGCTTTTTAGCAGGTGCGCAGACAGGGTGGTCTGCTGCTCCGAGACAATCTGCCGTGAGGTGCAGGAAAAATACCGGTGCAGTAAGGCGGTTACTCTGCAGAATCCTTTTGACATGGGGGAAGTGAAGAAGCTGTCTGAGTCAGAGCAGGCGAAGCTTCCATGGGATGAGGGACGCATTCTGGTTTCCATGGGGAGAGAGGATGTCGTGAAAGGTTTCTGGCATCTGCTGAAAAGTTTTTCGCTCGTTCATGCGAAATTGCCGGATACGAAGCTTATGATAATTGGTAAGGGAGAGTTTCAGCCTTACCGGAAACTTGCAAGGGAACTTGGAGTGGATGGCGCCGTTTATTTTGCGGGACTCAAGAAGAATCCCTATCCCTATTTAAAAAGAGGCAGTCTGTACGTCCTTACGTCCTATTACGAGGGATTTCCGAATGCGATGGTGGAAGCAATGTCCATGGGACTTCCGGTGATCGCGACAGATTGTATGACGGGACCGAGGGAGATTTTGGAAGATCAGTACGGCATACTGATTCCGAACATGAGTCCGGAGGAGAACTTTGATCCGAGGGATATCTCAAAAGAGGAGAGGAATCTTGCACAGAAGATCAGGACGCTCCTGGAAGATCAGGATAAGATGGAACATTACCGAGAGATGTCGCTTAAGCGTGCCGGAGATTACACGGTGGAATCCTATATAGAAAAGATACGTGGCTGGGCGCAGTGAAGCTGGAACGAGATATACGCGGACTCCTGGGCAGGACATATGATAAATGCGTAATATGGAAATGCCGGACAAAAGCAAAAGTGCGATGGGAGAAATACAAGAACCGATGGAGACACATACAGAGAATAAATTGCATATGCCGCAGAAATGGCAGTTTCTTATATTGATTCCTTTCGCATTGTTTTACGCGGTCGCCGCTATGCTGGGTGAACTGGAAAAGGCGGCTTCCATGGGGATTTTGCAGAATCTGGGGAGATTTGTTCTGTGGTTGGCTGCAAGTTACATCGTTCTTCTTGTGCTTTGTGTACTTATTTCACAAAGAAAAGTGATCGCATCGAAATTTCCCCTGCTGTCCCGGATTCCCGGACAGAAAAGACGGCAAGGGAAATGGTATATTTATGTTCTGTTTACGGTGGTCTGCCTGCTGGGATACCTGCCTTATTATCTGATGTACTATCCGACATGGTTCAACAACGATGCGGTGTGGCAGATTCAGCAGATTCTGGGGCTGGTGCCGGGTTCGAACCATCATCCCTATTTTCACACGCTGATCATGAAAGTTTTTTTCATGGCGGGTTACAGGATATCCGGCACTTATACGGGCGGCGCCGCTTGCTATACATTCTTTCAGATATTGGTCATGGCGATGGTGTTCGCCTTTTTCCTCTATCAGCTCTATCAACGTGGGACGAGAATGCTATGGCTTATTCTGGCGCTTATTTTCTATACGTTTTTGCCGGTCAATACGGTTCTGACAATCTGCATGGGGAAGGACGAGTTCTTTACGGCGGCGTTGTTATTCTTTGCGTGGATGACGGCAGAGTATGATTTGGAAAAGAAAAGCGTCGGGTATTTTGTTACAGGACTTCTGGTCTGTCTTCTGAGGAGTAACGGAATCTTTATTTTCCTTGGGACAATGTTTATCTTAATTATCTATAAGACGGTAAAAAGTAAATTTCCGGTAGGGACATTCGCTTGTTTTGCGGCGGTATTATTGTGTTATCTGATCTACCATGGTCCGGTGTTAAATGCGCTGCATGTGGAGCCGCCGGATACGATCGAGGGACTGACCATGCCGACACAGCATATTCTGTGTGCCTATCTGAAAGGCGGCGAACTCACCGAGGAAGAGATCGAAATGATCGACCGGGTAGCTCCGGTGGATGAAGTGGGCGAATATTATAATCCGTGGCTGTTTGATCCCGTGAAAAATTTTATCCGCGAAAAAGGAAATCAGCAGGTGATCACGGACAACAAGGGAGAGTACTTCAAATTGTGGCTTCGAGTCGGACTGCGCAATCCCTTGCAGTATATAGTGGCGGAAGTCAGGCAGACAGCGGGATATTGGACATACAGGGCGAGGGATTACCAGTATTTATACGGGGAATATTTTATGGTGGATAATCCCTTTGGGATCACGACGCAGAGAAAATTATTTTCTTATCAAAATGAACTTGCCATGCATGATTTCTTGATGGGTTTCCAGGACTTGTACAACAAAGTGTGGAGTCTGGGGTTAAATACGTGGCTCATGGTGTTCGGGATCGCCTACATGATGTATGACAGAAGGAATATAATGATCTATGTTCCGTTTATCATGATGCTTGTGACGCTGCTTTTAGCGACGCCGGTGTACAATGAGTTCCGCTACGCATATGGGCTGTTCGCGGCGTTCCCGTTCCTGCTCAGCTACAGTTTTGGAGTGCGGAAAGATGCCGAAAGAGGCATGGATGCTAGAGAAGAGAGTATGGGTGTACGTGATGAAGAAATGGTGTAAGGCGCTTGCGTTTGTCCTCCCACTCCTGTGCATGGTGGCAGCGGTTAACTGGTATGTGGATTCTTACGCGTATCTGAGAGTCACCTATGATCGGATCGGTGAACAGATGGCGATTCATTCCATGAATGTGACAGGGTTAGAAGAGTCGGATTTCAATGACCGGAAACTGCTCCTTGCCTGTCTCAAACATCAGACGGAGGCAAAGGAATTGATCGTTGCGGGTTCCAGCCGTGTGATGAATTTTGAACATGAGATGTTTGGTACGGATTCTTTTTATAATACGGCATTATCCGAGTCCACCATCTATGATCTGCTGGCAGTTATGGGTATTCTCGACCAAAGCGGGCAGCTGCCGGAGAAGATGGTGATTGGGGTCGATGCGTTTCTGTTCAATGCGAGCCATAACAATGACCGGTGGATGGATTTAGAAGAGTATGCCGTTTATATGGAAGAAAAGTTGATGAAGCGCAATCTAGGACAGACGGAAGAACTAGGCGGCGAGACTGATTTTGTGGAAGAAGATGCAGTGATATTACGAAGCGGTATGAGTGATGGTATGAGTGATGCAGATAATGCGGGTATGATATTGTGGACCCGCACGGGCAGAGACAACCGTAAATGGCTTTCTTTAGATTATTTCCGTTATAATATCACTCTCCTGCCGCAGCGCAAACGGTTTGACGTGGATTATACGCGGGATTGGGAGACGGAGCAGTATCTGAAGCATTATGACGGCAGCATTGCTTACCAGAGAAGCCTGCGGGAAGTCGATGTGAAAGACGTGGAGGAACTTACACAGCAGGCGATTGAGGAGCAGGTAGTCTACCGCATGACGGATTTTCGTGAGATCGACGAGACAGGTATGCAGTTATTTACAGCATTGATCGATTATCTTGAGGCGAGCGGCGTGGAGGTGATCTTGTACTTGCCACCCTATTCGCCCATGATGTATAATTACATAGAATCTGCAGAGCAGTATCAGATCACTTTCCAGGTGGAGGAGAGAATCGGGCAGATTGCGTCGGACAAGAATATCGCACTGTACGGATCGTACAATCCGGCGAGATGCGGGCTTGAGATGACAGACTTGTATGATATTTACCATGTAAAGACAGAGAAGATGATGGATACGTTTTATCCGGTGATTGTGCCGGAATAAATTATGAAAATGCCGGGAGTACGGTATGTCTGGCATAGCGTGTGCACAGATGCGGCAGGATGGGCGTGCCATGGCAGGGAAAGGCAAGGTTATCTATGAAAGCAAACGTTACTTATTGGTTGGACGAAAGCGCGGCAAGACTGCCGGACAAGATTGCTTTTGCGGATGAGCGTAAGTCGGTCACATTCGCACAGCTTAGGGCGCAGGCTATGGCGCTGGCAACACAGATGTTGGAGATGGGATTGTTTCAGAAACCGGTAGTCATCTATCTGGAGAAGGGTGTGGATGTGCTGGTTTCTTTTATGGGTGCGGCTTATGGCTGTAATTTCTATTCCCCGATCGATATTGATATGCCGGCAAGCCGTGTCAATAAGATTCTGGAAGTGCTGCAGCCGTCGCTCGTTATCACGACAGCCGAACTTTGTAAGACGTTTGCGGATTATGCATATGCGGGCGAATATCTGATCTTTGAGGAGGCTGTATGTGCACCGGTAGATGAACAGATCGTCGAGGCGGCGAGATGCCGGGGTATTGATACGGATCTGTTGTATGTATTGTTTACTTCCGGTTCCACAGGCATTCCCAAGGGCGTGACGATCAATCACCGCTCGGTGATTGATTATATCGATTGGGTGACGGAAACTTTCGATATCACGGAGGAGGACAGTTTCGGCAATCAGGCGCCTTTTTATTTTGACAATTCGATTCTGGATATTTACAGCACGATCAAGAGCGGTGCGACCACCTATATTATTCCGAAGAACCTGTTTGCGCAGCCGGTCCTGTTGTTAGAGTACTTGAAGGAAAAGAAGATCAACACGATTTTCTGGGTGCCGTCGGCGCTCATTGTGGTGGCGAAATTAAAGGCATTCCGCAATGTGGATTTGTCGGATACCCTGCACAGGGTGTTGTTTTGCGGCGAGGTCATGCCGAACAAACAGCTCAATACATGGCGTCAGTATCTGCCGGATGTGTTGTACGCGAACCTGTACGGACCGACCGAGATCACGGACGCGTGCACTTATTATATTGTAGACCGTGAATTTGCAGACGATGAACCGCTCCCTATCGGCATCCCGATGGCAAACACGGATATTCTGGTCTTAAATGAGAAAGATGAACTCGCGAAGGACGACGAGATCGGGGAACTCTGCGTCAGAGGCACATCCCTTTCCATGGGATATTATAACAATCCGGAGAAGACCAAAGAGGCGTTTGTACAGAATCCATTAAATCCCGCCGTGCCGGAGACGATATACCGCACGGGCGATCTGGTGAAGTACAACGAGTACGGGGAGATCGTCTACCTGTCCCGCAAAGATTTCCAGATCAAGCATATGGGACATCGGATCGAGCTTGGTGAGATCGAGACAGCCGTCTCTTCGCTTGGCGAGATCGCGCTCTGTTGCTGTCTGTATGACGAGAAGCGTCAGAAAATCGTTTTGTTTATCGAGGAAGAATTGGAGAAAGCATATATCAACGAGCAGCTTTCCGGATTGGTGCCGGAGTATATGCTGCCGGGCAAGGTGATTTCTCTTGCAAAGATGCCGATCAATGCGAATGGGAAGATCGACAGGGTGAAGTTGAAGGAATACTTGTAGAAGAAAGTCTGTAGTGCATAGTTTTAAGGGTAAAGACAATTTACGTCAGCTACGTCAAAAATTTTTGATGGGAATATTGTAATCGAAATTTACATATGCTATAATGCCGATAGGCAAAACGAGTCGAGCATTTTAGATATGCACAAAGCGAATCCCCGGTAGCTGCTACTACCGGGGATTCTTCTCAAGTTTTGGCTGAGCAGACCAAGGCTAGTTGTTGTCGTCATTTCCGTCTAACCATTTGCAAATGTAATAGGCGATTACACTTGCCAGTACGGAAAGAATAAACGAATCGAACACAAGATATACACCCCCTTTCCGTTGCCGGATTGGGTTTGACAACAAAAGCATTGTATCACAATTTTTGACGTTGTTCTACATCTTGAAGGAACTAAGATAAAAAGCAGGCTGTTTCGTTACGCAAGGAGCGATAAACAGTTCACGTATGAAAGGCACGATTCCCACAATGAACATCCAGACAACATTTCAACAAATCATCATCCTAGGCTACGGCAAGGTAACAGGCGAAGTATTGCGGTATGTATACGACAGGAAGGCAGAATACGGATACGGACTTACCTTTATTGAACATGAAATCCATGCCTTGAGCCTCACGGAACGGATCTGCAGCGAGCATGGAATCCCCTTCCAAAGAATTACAGATAGGAAGGAACTCGCCGCCGTGCTGGACAAGATCGAAGAGAAGACTCTGATTATCAGTGCGAGCAACAATTTTCTGTTTCCGGCATCGCTGGTGGACAAGCCTAACATCACGATCATCAATTTCCATAACGCCCTTCTGCCGGATTATCCCGGCAGGAATGCTCCCACGTGGGTAATCTATATGGGAGAAAAAGAAACAGGCATCACCTGGCATTATGTGACGGCGGGAGTGGATGAGGGCAATATCATTATCCAGAAGCGGTGTGAGGTCACAGAGGACATCAAGGCGTATGAATTGACGGAACGGCTTATGGATCTGGCAGGTGAAGCGTTTCGTGAAAGGTTTGCGGATATTCTGGCGGAGAGCGTAGAGACGAGGGAGCAGTGCCTTTCCCTTGGCAGACGGATGTACCGCTCTTATGAAGTCCCTGCGGATGGTTTCTTTGAATTGACGGACAAGCCGGAAAATATTTATCGGCTTCTGCGGAGCGTGGACTATGGCAAGAACGATATTTTCCCGCGGATGCGGACGGTGATTGACGGACGGGAGGCTGAGATACTCAGATACCGCAAGATTCCCACCGACAAATGCGAGGAGAAGGACGGGTTTCTATATCTGCCGCTGGGGATGGATGCCTTGTTGAAATTGAAGTATCAGTTTTGTGACTGATTTCATTGCCGCGATGCGAGTTTAAGATTATGGCTTTTGATTTATAGGGTGAAAAATACGAATAATATAGGATATTTTGCTTCGTTATTGAGGCGGGAAGGAGAAAGTGAAAAGATGGAAGAGAGGATCTTGGAGATTTTGGAAGAGCACTGTGAGGAGGCTCTTGATTACGACGGCGACAGTATGATGGAGGACGGGATTATCGATTCTTTTACGGTGATCAATTTGGTCAGCGATTTAGAAGATGAATTTGATATCGAAATTGATGCAAAATATGTGGTAGCGGAGAACTTCGCCAATAAAGAGGCGATCATTGCCCTCGTACAGAAGTTGTTGGAGGAATAAATGCAGTTTCTATCCTATTCCTTTGTGATACTCTGGGCGATCGCGTTTGCGCTATACTATCTTTTGCCGACGAAGGTGCAATGGTATGTGCTGACCGTCGCAAGCGTTCTGTTCTATGTGATCGGGCTGAAAGGCTTTCCGGCGGGCTTGTTTCTGACGGCGGTTACGACTTACGGATGCGGTCTGTATCTGGAAGATAAGATCGGACAGGAGAAGGAAGCGCTGAAACAATGCGCTGACAAGGAGAGCAAAAAGGCGGTCAAAGCGAAGTTCCAGAGGAAAAGAAAAGGGATTCAGATTTTATATATCGTATTTAATTTGGGATTGCTGGTCTTCTGTAAATATGCGGTAGTTGCCCTGCCCCTGGTGGAGAGATGGACAGGTTTTCATGCAGGTTTTCTTGAAAATGTGATTATGCCGCTGGGAATATCTTTCTATACATTGACGGCGATCGGCTATGTGGTGGATGCCGGAAGGGAAAACTGCCAGGTAGAAAAGAATTTCTTGAAAATGGTACTGTTCCTTTCGTATTTCCCATCCGTCACGCAGGGACCGTTCAATCGTTTTGCAGCGATGAAAGAGCAGTTTGAGAAGGCGCATGAATTTCAATATGACAGGATGCTTCGGGGAATACAGCGGTTTGTCTGGGGAGCGTTCAAAAAGCTGGTGATCGCTGACCGGATCGGTATTTTTGTGGACAGGGTATACGGTGTGGAAACCGCTTCCGTTCCGGGAAGTATTTATGTCTGTGCAACGGTTCTCTATATGCTGCAGCTCTATGCAGATTTTTCAGGATATATCGATATGGCGGCGGGTGTCAGTGAGACGTTTGATATCATGCTGCCCGACAACTTCAAGAGACCTTATTTCTCGAAGTCTGTGGCGGAGTTCTGGCGCAGGTGGCATATCACGCTGGGAACATGGTTCAAAGACTATGTGATGTTTTCTTTTGTGATGTCGAAGGCTGGGCGTAAAATATCCAAGGCATGTAAAAACAGATGGAATGTCATAGGGAAACAGGTTGTGCCGATCATGGGAACGATGCTCGTCTGGTTTTTCACCGGCATATGGCATGGCAGGACGCTGAGTTACATGCTGTGGGGAATCTATTACGGCGTAATCATGAGCATCTCGCTTGTTTTGGAGCCGTATTACACGGTGTGGAAAGAGAAACTTCATGTGAAAGATGGAAAAGTGTGGATGTTTGTACGTATGGCGAGGACGTGGATGATCGTTTTTCTGGCGGATGTGCTGATCCGAAGTGAAAGCATCGCGCAGGCGGGAGCAATCTATGTATCTTTCGTGACGCGGCTTGATATTGGGGCGCTGCTTTCCAAAGAGATCACCTCGTATGGGCTCAGTAAGTATGAATTTATGCTTTTATTTGCCGTACTCTTAATCTGGCTTGCGGTTTCCGTGCTGGAAGAGCGGGGCAAAGATGTGCGGACTTATCTTGCAGGCAGGCCGGTCATTGTGCGGTGGATCTGCTATTACGGAATCGTGCTTTTACTGTTGATTACGGGCATCTATGGCGGCAGTTATGATACGGCAGCGTTTATGTATCAAAGTTTTTGACGGGGCGGCGGTGTGTGCAGTAACGTCGATGGAAGATGGGTTTATGATATGCGAAAAATTGCTTTTCATTTAAATTGTCTGGAGCAGGGCGGAGCGGAGCGCGTCGTCACCAATCTGGCAAACCGTTTCGCGAAGGAGGGCTGGCAGGTCATCATAGCGACGGAGTGGTATGGTGAGAATGAATTTCAGATCGATTCCAGAGTAAGGCGCGTTCATGTGGGGCTGCGCAAGGGTGATGAGAAAAAACACCGTCTTATACAGGTTCTGCTTCGTGTGAAATATTTAAGGAAGTTTCTCAAGGAAGAAAAGCCGGATATCCTCATTCCATTTGCACGCAAAGCGCTTTACCGGGGGCTGATGGCGGCATATTTTACCAGGATACCGGTGCTGATCTCCATCCGTACCGATCCGGCGGGGCATTACGAGGAACGCTCGGACAGGATACAGATCCCCCTTTTGTTTCCGAGGGCGGACGGATGCGTCTTTCAGACGGAAGGCGCGAAAGAATTTTTTGCACCGAGACTGCAGGATAATTCCCGGATTATCTTAAATCCGATTCATGAGAAATATATCGGAGTGCCGCAGCCGGAGAAGCGCACGAAGACGGTGGTGCAGTCGGGGAGGCTGGTGGACTTCAAGAACCAGCCCATGCTGATAAAGGCTTTTGTCAATGTGCATAAAAAACATCCGGATTATGACCTTAAGATTTACGGCGGAGATTCTTTCGACGGGACGAAGGAGATACTGGAAGGTCTGATCGAGGAATTTCATGCGCAGGATTATATACATCTGATGGGCGCAAGCGACAGTCTGGAAAAGGATCTGGCGGACGCGGCGCTCTTTGCTTTTACCTCGGATTGGGAGGGATTACCCAATGCGCTTATGGAGGCGATGGCGTTAGGGCTTCCGATCGTGGCAACCGATTGTCCTTGCGGCGGTCCGAGAACGATCATGACCAATGAGGTGGACGGGCTTTTGATTCCGATTAAGGATCAGCAGGCGTTGGAGGATGGAATCAACCGTCTGATTGAAGATCCTGAATTTGCAAAGCGGCTTGGCATGGAGGCAAGAAAGATCGCCGACAAGGCAAATGATGAGGCGATCTTTGGGCAGTGGCGGGATTATATTGAAGAATTAACCATGAAAAGCACACGAGGGGGAAGTAAGCCATGATTATGAAATGGGGGAAATATTGGAAAGCAGCAGTTGTTGTCCTAAACTTGTTTCTGATACTTTTCATGGTATATGTGATCGCTTCAAGCGCGGGATATACAGTGTTTTTAGGAGATGATTTTACGAATGGCGTCAGGATCGGCGTGTTTCATGCTCCATTTTTTCAGTATGCTGCCGCTTCACTGAGTTATATGAAGGATATGTACCTGGATTGGCAGGGAACATATTTTGCAATGTTTATCCAGGCTTTTTTGTCACCCATCAATAATTTTGGATTGATGCAGTTAAAGATGGTAATGATTGCAAATGCGCTGCTGTTTTTTGTATCCTTGTTCGGTGTGGTCTGGACATTGCTTGGTTTCGTATGGAGAGATAAGGGAATGACTCACGCCAAATTGACGATTTTTACGGTTATTCTGTTTTCTATCTTGGATGCGGATGTTTTTACGGAAATCTTTTTCTGGTACACCGGTGCGACGGCATACTGCATTCCGATGTCATTTATGCTTTTGGCAGTCATGTGTCTTCTGATATCAAATAACGATTGTTATTCAAAGAAGACGAGAACGGTGTCTGTGGTTTTTTCTGCAATCTTAATCTTTCTTGTGGGAGGGGGTACGCTGGCAATCAGCGGAACGGGATGTTATGTGGTATTACTGCTGACGCTGGGATTCTGCCTGGTAAGCAGGAAAATTTCTGTCAGTAATATCATTGTTCTGGCAGCGGGGATCATAGGTTCTTTGATCAATGTGGTTGCTCCGGGTAATTTTGCACGACATACATACAGCAGCGGCGGTACAGGCTCGTGGCGTCTGGTGCAGTCTGTCAAATGGGCGGTCAAAAATGTCTGGTCAGAGATAGAAAGACTTACCAGGGAAACCATGTTCAGCGTTATGATCCTGGTGATGGTCATGCTGGGAGTCTATTTATCCCATAAAATAGAAAAAGTCTTGAAAGAATATGGGATCATAAGCGTGCTTGCCCTGGGCTGGGGATATGTGACAACTTTTCCGGTGGCGCTTGGATACGGCGGTCCGGAATTTCCAAATAGATGCTGTTTTCTGTTAGATGTTGTGCTTGTGTTCTCCCTATTGAATTTTGCGGTATTTATGGGGTGCTGTCTGGACAGATGGGCGAATCTGTATGCAGACAAAAGGGCGTGCGCCGTTCTGATCGTAGTAGTATTTATGACATTTCTGCAGAGTCCGGAATCTATTTCGGAGTCTTCCCTGCTGGCGGTAGCCAGGTCGAAGCATAACGGCTCTTATGAGAATTACTACCAGGAATGTAAAGCAGTCTATGATTATCTGGAAAGCTGTCCTGAGGAAGATGTGGTATTGGAGATGCCGGACTATATTGAGAATTTTGAATGTTTTTATTTTGACGAGGACGAGAACGGCTGGGTGAATGTCGGACTCGCCCGGTATTATCACAAAAATTCTGTCAGAAGAAAAGCGGAGTAAGAAAAAGACAGGGAAAGATGAAGAGTACGGGCAGGCTCAGCGGCAGCGCCGGGCGGCAGGTGACATTCGGCACTTGCGGCAGTCGCCGTCAGCGTATATAATGGAAAAGAAATGCGATGACAGAGCGGTGAACGGCTGCCGGGTGCCATCAAATGAAGGGATAGTAAAGGAGAACCACATGTTTTCATATGACGATTACAGGGAGATTATCAGAATCATACAATCGACGGGCAGGCAGCATCACTATGCGGATGCCCTTGGCAAAGACAATTTTATCATTATGCGACATGATGTGGAATACAGTGTCGAAAGGGCGTACCAGATGGCGAAGGTGGAGCAGTCTATGGATTTTGTGTCTACATACTTTTTCCAGTGGACGAATAACACCTATAATATTTTGTCCAGAAGGAATATGGACATGATTAAGGATATGCATGAGAGAGGACAGCATATCGGTCTTCATTTTGCATTGAACGGCATGACAGATATGCAGCAGGTACGCAAGCGTATCAAGATGGAGATCGACATTTTAAGCGAAATGTTTGGCTTTGAGATCACGGAATTTTCGGTGCATAGACCTTCCAAGGATATTCTAAGGGAGAATATCAAATTAGACGGGATACTGAATGCGTATCAGGATGATTTCTTTACTTTTGCGGATAAAATAACGAATGATACGAAATTAGAAGTAAAGTATATGTCCGATGCAAACCATATCTGGCGTTATGGATATCCGAACAGGGAGAATATTACGGGATATGATAAAGTGCAGATATTGATTCATCCTTTTTCATGGACGAAGAAAGGCTATGATAACTTCGATAATTATAAGTCTTTATTGCAGCAGAAATATATAGAACTGGTGGAATCGATCGATCGTGAATGTAAGGATTTCGGAGAATACAAAGAGTATTTTCTGGAAAAGGATGTGCAGTAATGGCAAAAGCGTGTGGATTGTAGTATAAAGGGGATGTCTATGTGCGGAATATGCGGATATATCAGTAAAAAGAATATCACTCTGGAACAACTGAAAGGCATGAATGATACCATGTATCACAGAGGTCCGGACGATAGCGGGGCGGAAATTTATGAGATGACCGGGGGCTGGCAGGCTGGGTTTGCACAGCGCAGATTGTCTATTCTTGACCTGTCCGATCTGGGACATCAGCCGATGCATTCACCGGACAAGCGGATCTCTGTAGTCTATAACGGTGAAATATATAATTATCTGGAACTCAAAGAAGAATTGGCGGACTATCCCTTCCGGTCCAACTGCGACACGGAAGTCATCATAGCCGCCTATTTAAAATGGGGGATTCAATGTGTGGAGCGGTTTAACGGAATGTTTGCGATCGCGCTTTATGACAGGGAGACACAGGATATTTATCTGGTTCGGGATCGTATCGGCAAAAAACCGCTTTACTATTGGTACGAAGACCAGAATTTTGTGTTTGCATCGGAATTGAAGCCTATTATGAAGTGTCCGGGTTTTGCTGGCAAGATCGATCAGCGGGTATTGTCCCGTTATCTTTTTCAACAGTATATTAACGCGCCTAAGAGCATCTATGAAAACGTGTATAAATTAGAGCCGGGGGCAATTCTGCATTTTACGAATGGCTCAATCAATACTTGGAAATATTGGGATATTAAGAAAGTATATCATGAGGCGGTAAAGTCGCCTATCGGGGATTACGGCGAGGCAAAGAATTTGTTGAAAGATGCGCTTAAGAAGTCTGTCAAGGCACGCATGATAGCCGATGTGCCGCTCGGATCATTCTTGAGTGGTGGTTATGATTCTTCGCTTGTGACTGCGATTGCGCAGGAGTGTTCGGACAGTCCGGTCAGGACATTTTCCATAGGATTTCATGAGGAGAGATATAATGAGGCGAAGTACGCCAAGGCGGTGGCGGATTACCTGGGTACTGACCACACGGAACTCTATATTGATGAGAATGAGATGTTCGATCTGGTAGAGAGCATTCCAATGTATTACGATGAGCCTTTTGCCGACAGTTCAGAGATTGCCACTATGATGGTGTCGAAGCTGGCGAGGGAACATGTGACGGTTGCCCTGTCGGGGGATGGCGGTGACGAATTTTTCTGCGGATATAATATTTATAAAAATGTAGCGCAGGCACAGAGGCTTGATAAGCTGGGGGGATTGGTACATGGAATCTGTTCCTTCCCCGGACTGAAACAGGTACGCTTAGAGGACAGGCTTCCGTTCCGGGTGCGCGTGATCACAGGCAACCGGGAGAAGGAGAGTAAGACCCAGTTCGGGGCGGGTAATTATCTTGTCCGGGCGAAGGCAATGGTGAAAGCGTCAAATGAAGCAGGTGTTATTTCAGAACAGGAAAAAACGCTTCCTATTCATTATTTAGTGGAAAGCCAATACAATATATCGAATTGGCAGGTGAGGAGAATGCTGTTGGATATGGAGACATATCTGCCGGGAGATATCCTCTGTAAAGTGGATCGAGCCTCCATGAAGTACTCGCTGGAGGCGAGATGCCCTATTCTGGATACGGGTGTTATGGAATTGTCGTACAGGATTCCGCACGCATTCAAATATGCGGACGGGGATAAGAAACATATTCTGAAAGATATTGCATACGATTATATTCCCCGCAGTTTATTGGACCGACCTAAGGTAGGTTTTGGCGTTCCGCTGGATAAATGGCTGAGAGGACCATTAAAAGAACAGTTGTTAGATTACAGCAGTTACGATTTTCTGGAAGGGCAGAATATTTTTGATCCGGGATATGTTTCGGACATGATCAGACAGTATGTGAAGACGGGAGATGCGGGTCCGGCGACGGGTGCAAACTACTCTAAAATAACATGGTCGTTTTTTGTTTTTCAACAATGGTATCAGAGGTATTGCGCATAAATACGCGGATTCTATAACTTACGCAATGCTATAAAAGATAAAATAACACCATAAAATAGAGAAAATTCCGAACAGAAAAGGTCAGAAAAAACAAAAAATTGTCGCTACAATTTAAAAATTAAAAATAAACTCAAATTTAACAAAAAAGTTTTTTTGGCAGGATTTTGCAGGAAAAATGAAATAAAATTGCAAAATTGATTTTGAAAGATAAAATGATGAAGGATTTTATTCAAAGGACATGGAAAAAGTTGAAGAAAAAAAAACACATAGCATTTTATATCGGTTCGTTACACAAGGGAGGAGCCGAAAGAGTCTTTGTGAACCTGGCAGAATTTTTCTTAAGGGAGGGATACCGGGTGACGATGGTCACACAGTATCAGTATCCGGAAGAGGAGGAGTATGCACTGCCCGGTGAGATCAAGAGGGTGCTTTCTGACTTAAATGCAGAGGAGACAGATAACAGTCGTATTGTAAATTTCTGCCGGCGGATCAATAAATTACACAAGATATGGAAAGACGAACAGCCGGACATGGTTTTATCCTGCATTGGGAAAAATAATTTCATGACAGTTGTTACGACAATGTTTACGAAAACGCGTCCGGTGGTGTCGGTGGTGGGCGAGGCGAAGGAGGAATATCCGAACAGGCTCATGCGCCTGCTTGCCAATTTATTGTTTCCATTTGCAACGGGCGTTATTTTACAGACAGAACGTTCCAAATATTTTTTTAATAGAAGAGTACAAATAAAAGCTGTTATTTTACCGAACTCCTTGAACCCCGATTTCATCAAACCGAGGTATGAGGGAAAGAGGGATTCAAGAATCGTTGCGGTGGGACGGCTGGATGCCAACAAGAATCATGAAATGATGATCCGGGCTTTTGCGGCGTTGAAAGATAAGTACCCGGAATATACGCTGACGATTTACGGGGATGGCGAACTGCGCGGTTATCTCGAAGAATTGACGAGAAACCTTGGAATCTCTAAACGGGTATTTCTGCCCGGTGTGATTCCCGATGTGGCAGCACAGATTGAGAAGGCGGCGCTTTTTCTTCTGACCTCTTATTCAGAAGGAGTGTCGAATGCGCTGATCGAGGCGCTTGCGACGGGGCTTCCGGTGATTTCCACGGACGTTCCAAGCGGCGGGACGGCGGAACTTATGACAGATGAGGTGAATGGGCTGGTGATTCCTGTGGGCGACCAGCATGCCTTGGAGAAGGCGATGGACAGGATACTGGGCGATCCCGTGTATGCGGAACAACTCGGCAGGGAGGCGGCGAAGATTCAGGAACGTCTGGCGCCTGAACGGGTCAACCGGCTGTGGCAGGAGTATTTTGAGAAGATCATGCGCAGGTGACAGATGGATGGATTTACTTATCAACTGCGTGAACTTTTTGCGCAATCTGTCAGCCGAAGTTTATCGAAAGAGCTTTTGACACCCGAATCTTTATAGGAAATTGCTTGATCCTTGGCAAATTTCAGTACATTAAGAGAGGATAGAATAATGAATCGGAGTAAGATGCGGATTGCCGCAGAGAGCATAATTTTCATAGTGATTTTTGTGGTAATGCTTATTCTTGTATCTTATATGGTAAGGACAAACGGCGATGTGAAAGACCGGTTTTCGGGATTTTATGCGGAGAAGAATGACACGCTGGATATCGTGATGATCGGTTCGAGTCCGGTATTTCCCTATTATGCGGCGCCGAAACTGTGGGGGGAGACGGGGATTGCCATGTATCCGCTCTCGTCGAATGTACAGCGCCCTGTCGCCATGAAATATCTGGTGCGTGAGGCGGAGAAATCCCAATCGCCGGAATTGTATATTTTTGAGATGAGAATGTTTACTATGGAAGATGTGGGTTTGAGTGAAAATATGGCATATACCCGTGGAGTGACGGACAACATGAAATATTCTCCGTTAAGATATGAGACGATACAAGCGATGGTGCCTAAGGATGAGGAGGAGGGACGCATCAGTTTTTACATGGATATCATAAAGTACCACACAAACTGGAAGATGCTTGCGCTTCCGTCGGAGTGGGCGAATATGCTGTACCACAAGTCCAGTCCGCTGAAGGGATATGGATTCAAGGACGAGGTGGGACCACAGCCTATGCCGGACTGTGGTAAAGCACAGGGGACGGTGAATATTCCGGAAGAACAGGAAAGGTATCTGAGAGATTTGCTGGGCTTTTTGCAGGAGCAGGGACAGGATGCACTGTTTATCGTGTCGCCATATGGGGAATCTCTGGAAGAACAGCAGATGTTTAATTATATGGAAGAGATTGTGACGGGGTACGGGTATCCTTTTTTAAATATGAACAATCATTATGAGGAGATCGGGATTGTTTTCGAGGAAGATTTCGCGGATTACGGCAGTCATACCAACGCGGTCGGGGCGGAGAAGTGTACGGAGTTTTTGCGGGATTATCTGGTGCGGAATTATGAATTTGATGATAAGCGGGGCGAGAAGGCTTATGCGTCGTGGGATGAAGCCTATGAACTTTGGAAGAGCGAGATGGAATTGGCGAGACGGACGATTGGGGAGAGGATTGCGAATGGGGAGTATGCGGTGATTGAGGAGGAGTAAGGAGTATAAAATGCACGGGGCAGATTGCACATAATGCTCTCTTGTGTCGGGCTTCGTCAAATGGATTTTCTACAATATTCCGGTGTGGATTGTGGCGACGGACGAAATCGCCCTCAATGCGCATCCATGCGCAATTCGGGCTTTTCGGGACATCCTTGTCCCGAAATTTCTAGGTGCTCTACGGAATATTAAGAAAATCTCATTTTCCTACGCAGGACAGCTTCGAGAGCATTATGTGCAATCTGCTTGCGAGGCAATTTTATATTGGTTGCTATTTGAGTATGAAAGAATGGACTTTGGCGGAATGGATTTCAATAGATTGGATTTTGAAAGAATGGACTTCGATAGAATGGATTTTGATGGAATGGATTATGGTAGAATTAATTTTGATGGAACTGAGTGACGAAGAATGAATAGACGAAGAAAGTTCGGGTGTCAAAAGCTCTTTCGATAAACTTCGGCTGGCAGATTGCACAAAAAGTTCACGCAG
>JAMPGN010000250.1 GCA_023663915.1 Eubacterium sp.
TCCGCATCAGAAGGCGCGAAACTGAACGCAGGCAGTTCAGGCTTCGCGCCTTTTTGGGTGCAAGAATAAAAGCAGCCGTAAACCAAAGTTTTATGGAAAACCGGGGCTTGCGGCTGTCACGTCGTATTAGTAAGGCATAAAAATGGAGATAGCGGGACTCGAACCCGTGACCTATACGTTGCGAACGTATCGCTCTCCCAACTGAGCTATATCCCCATAAATCAATATAGTAATAGACGTAAACAATCACATCTATATCTATTATAGCATATTGAGACGAGATTGCAAGAATTTAGCAGAAAAATGCTCTCAAAATCTTGCCAAAAATGTTCTCGTCGAAGTAAAAAGTTTATTTCCGCTTTGAACATTTGAGCAGAGCAAAATTTTTAACGGAGGAATCAAAGGATGAAAGACAACATTATTCCCCTGCCGAAAGAGCAGTGGAAAGGCACAATCATTCCGATGCGCTATACGACAGAGGAATATTACGATGTGGACATACAGAAAACGGCGGACGGATACGATGCAGCAATTCATAAGAAAAAGTTTCATGCACCTGTGTCGCACTATCCGGAGGAGTATGATTTTCCGGACAGACTGTATCAGGATCATTGGGAGAAAGCGTATGCGTGGGGCATTGTGGAAGAAAAAGACGGTAAGCAGGAATTACTTGCCTGTATCGAAACGTGCCCGGAAGAGTGGAGTAACCGTCTGATGGTCACGGAATTGTGGGTTCATGAAAGGATAAGGAGACAGGGCGTAGCACATGCGCTGATGGCGGTAGCGAAAGAGCAGGCAGTTTTAGAACACCGCAGGGCGATCATTTTAGAGACGCAGTCTTGCAATGTGGACGCGATCGCCTTTTATCAGCAGGAAGGATTTGAGCCAATCGGTTTCGATACCTGTTGTTACAGCAATCGGGATGTGGAGCGGAAAGAGGTACGAATCAATCTGGGTTACTTCCTGCGCCGGAAACAGAAAGTGACGAGGGAAGATATTGTGATCCGCACAGAAGAGCCGTGTGAATATCATCAGACCGAGGCAATGACGCTGCGTGCCTTTTGGAACAAGCATCATTTAGGCTGTGACGAGCATCTTCTGGTACATAAACTCAGGCAGAGTGACGTGTATCTGCCGGAACTGTCCAGAGTGGCGGCTGTCGGTGATGAGATTGTGGGCGTGATCTGCTACAGCAAGGCTTGGCTGAAACGTGAGGAAAAGGAAGGTGTAGAGAGAGTCAAGGAGATATTGCTATTCGGGCCGCTCTGTGTGGCTCCTGAATGGCAGGGGTGCGGCGTGGGCGGATTGCTGCTTGAGGAGACGCTTGTGTTAGCCCGCAAAGCGGGCTATGAAGGAGTCATTATTTTTGGCGAACCTGACTATTATCCGAGACACGGTTTCCGAACCTGCGATCATTTCGGAATCACTACGGCGGACGGGAAGAATTTCGACGGTTTTATGGGAATCGAGCTGGTGGAAGGCGGGCTTGCAGGTTTCGGCGGAAGATTTCATGAGCCGGAAGTCTTTGAGGATTTACCGGCGGCGGAGAACGAGGAGTTTACAAAGCAGTTTGACGCGCCGGTGAAGCAGAGGTTTCCCTGCCAGTGGGATTAAGGCGGCATCGCCTTTTCCTATGATCCCACGATCGTTCCGCCGTCAGGATGCAGTACCTGACCTGACATATAAGAAGCGTCCTCAGATGCCAGAAATACATAGCAGGGGGAAATTTCACAGGGCTGTCCCGCGCGCATCATCGGCACCTGCGACGTTTTGCGACCGAAGGTGGCGACCGCTTTTGCTGAGTAAGAGGCAGGGATCAGGGGAGTCCATATTGGTCCCGGCGCAACTGCATTTACGCGTATTCCTTGCTCCACCAAAGACAATGACAAGGATCTGGTTAACGCCACGATTGCACCTTTGGTCGCGCTGTAGTCAATCAGTTCTTTATTTCCCTGATAGGCAGTTACGGAAGTAGTGTTGATGATACTGCTTCCTTTTTTCATATAAGGCAGGGCGGCTTGTATCGTATAGAAATAGGATATGATATTATTCTGGAATACAAGTTGTAGTTGTTCGGGAGAGATATCCAAAATACTGTGTTGTATAAACTGCATAGCGTGATTGTTGACAAGGATATCGATTTTCCCGAAACGGTCTAGCGTGCAGTCGATACATTTCTGGACAAAACTCCTGTTTTTGAGATCGCCTTGGATCAGCAGGCAGTTTCCGCCAAGTTCCTTGATCCGTGATGCGGTTTGTCTGGCATCGTATTCCTCGTCATAGTATACAATCACTACATTTGCGCCTTCTTTTACGAAGGAGTAAGCGACTGCTCTGCCGATTCCGCTGTCACCGCCGGTAATGATTGCGACTTTATCTTCTAGTTTTCGCACTTCCTGCGGCCTTTCCGAGATCGGCTGCGGTTCCATGACATACTCGAATCCCGGTTGCTGATCCTGATGCTGTGGTGGAAAAGTGAAGGGGATATCTTCGCATTCCTGTACCGAGCCGTATCCATATTCATTGATTGGTTCCATGAGCATTGCACCTCCTAGCCATACTATATGTGTGTCGGTTAGAGATGTTACTTGATCAGGTCAGTTTTTTGTATTGGCGGGCAGCGCCGTTATGCCGGAAATAAATCCGAAGCGGTCCCGCTCGACCGTGACGTCAACCACGCCGTCCGACCGCGCGTGAATGCTGTGGAGCATTTGATCGACGAAGATGCGGACGGGATCGCCTTTGTATTGGAAAAATCCTCGCTCGTCCCGCACAAGTTCCCACGACGCATATTCCGCATTCTGTTCTTCCTCGTTCAGACATAAGAAAAAGTCGGTGCGAAAGGCGTTTTTTTCCACATGAAATTCATCGGAAAGTGCGGAGCATATTTCTTCGTCCATACGGACGGGATCGCTGTCGGTATCTGACCGGAGCACATCGAATATGATACTTTCCGCACGGTCCTGCGCGTCTTTTCCAAGGGTCAGACTGCGGGTGGTATAAACCTTGACGCCCCAGCGAGAACTGTCGCTCGCGCATGAACTGGTCAGATCAGGTGAAAAGGGTGCAGGCGCACCGGTGGCAAAGGCGACGGTACTGCACGTCAGAAACAAGATTGCGACTGTAAGCAGGAGTGCCGGGGCTTTCTTGTAATGGAGTATGTTTTGGATACGTTTTTCTACCTCAGTCTTGGAAAAGGCGCTGTAAAACAGGGGTGCGCGGCTGCCCGTGATTGCCATCGTAAGCAGGCTGAAAGCGTAGTTTTTTCGTTCGTCTTCGTCATGGTACTGTCTAAGGACCGCTTCGTCACACGCACTTTCCAGATCCGAGGCAAGGCATTTCGCCATGACCCAGACAAGCGGATTGAACCAGTTAAGGATAAGTGCGGCGAGCATGAATGCCTTGACCCAGTTGTCCTTGCGCCGGATGTGCATGGTCTCGTGCATCAGGATATGGCGCAGGAGTTCCCGGTTTCCAAAATCCATGCGCGTAGGAAGGTAAATGCGCGGCGCAAACAGACCGCATGTGAGGGGCGAGGTAATTTCGTCGTTGGTAAAGACGGGGATGTGTCCCATATTTCTATTACGCAGAAGCGTGTTGACGGTTTCATTGTGTTCGACGGGCAGGCTGTTTTTCAGTCTTGCGGAATAATGATATTTCTGAAACAGTAAAATGCTGAGTGTCAGCAGAAGACCGGTCAGATAAATGATTCGCAACGGAATATTTTCAAGGATGGCTGGTAATAGTGGAACGTCACCGGTTTTACCATAGCCTTCCGCAAGATCATAAGTGAGAAAGGATACGAACCCGCCGAGATCTTTCTGTATTTGTATGCCTGCTGTAGTGGGCGAAGAATATACGAAATCCTCTATCTGGGTTGTTGAGGTAGCGGTTTTGCTGGGAAGAGCTTGCAGAGTCATTGTTCCAACGGCAGCTTCTGTGGCGTCTTCTGCGACATTCGCAGTGTTCTCGGCAAACGCGTTGAGCGTGTCGGAGAGTGTTAAGAGGAAAGAGTCTTCGGATGCTTTGACACTGAGCGGGCTGCTTAAGGAAAAGGGGATAAGCAGACGCGCAATTACGACACACCACAAAATCGGAAAAACAAATTTCGGCAGTTTCTTTTTCAGTAATATACGGAAGAATAGGACGATCAGAATCATCAGGCTTCCGTAAAGCATCATCAGAATAAAAGGCATGTCCATCCCAAAATGCAGCATATTATTTCGCCTCCTCGATCATTTTTGCCAGACGGACAGCGTCCGCCTCGGAAATTCCTTGGTTTTTTAGAAAAGAAGAAAAGAACAGTTCGCTCGAACCGCCAAACATCTTGTCAATCAACTGTTCGGTCTCGCACTGTGCAATTTCGTCTCTGGTGACAAGTGGTTTACATAAAAAGTTTGGTTCTTCTCGCTCGATTGCTCCCTTTTCGATGCATTTCTTAATTACCGTGTAGGTGGTGTTCTTGTTCCAGCCGATGCGCTCTGCCAGAACGTCAACGATCTCACGGGCAGGCTTATTTCCTTGTTCCCACAGGACTTCCATCACTTTTAATTCTGAATCAAATAGTTTCATCTCCATTTCCTCCGTGTTAGAGTAGTATATAATTTCATGGGAGACTATTATGATAGTCTATAACTTTGTAGATAGACTATCATAATAGTCTGCGTGCGTCAAGGGATATTTATAAAAATTTTGTCTACGAACAGGGGCTTACTTTATCTGATGCAGTAAATATGTTTCTTAGGCAGGTGATTTTAAGGAGAGGGCATACCCTTTGATGTCGCGTATCCGGAAGATACATGGGAACTAAAACCGGAAGTGGTTGAAGCGATGGAAGATGCAAAACGAATTAGCAGAGATCCGAATACCAAACGGTACAGCAGTTTTGCGGAAGCATTGGGGGATATCGATCTGTGAAATATAAAGACCATCCGTTGAAGGGTAACTGGGATAGGTTCAGAGAATGCCATATCCAGCCTGATTGGCTGCTGATCTACTTTATAGAAAATGAAATGTTGACGTTGAAATTGGTTGACACAGGGACACCTGCAGATTTATATAAAAAATAATAGAAGTTCCCCTTCTACGACCAGCTTTATTCCGGAAAAGTATACTTATGTGAGATAAAGAAGTGTAAAAATTTTGCCGTCCCTATCCGGCTGACTACCGGATAAGTCGGGCTTCATGCGGTGGCATAGCTCGTTCATCTTGACTGCCCACTGACTCGGTTGGGTTTGCTATTTACTGCTCTTGTGTTCTTCTGTTTCTCTTTTCTTTTTTGCTCCACTCCACCATGTACCAGCCAGCGAACAACTCCCGCCTAAGATGAACACGACAAAAATAATAAGCGCCCATAAATCATCCATTACTTATTTCTCCTTTCATAGACAGGACTAGATTAGATTGTAAATCCTGCCAATAAGGACAATATAATGTATTTCATTCTAAATGTCAAGTATTTTATACATTTAGTATTATAAATATTGCTTGCTTTTTCTTGGACAAGCAATCATGTGTTCGACTATTCAAGTCGCTTATATATCAGGATTGCGACAACTTCAACTGTAAGCACAATATCATATAACCATTGAATACAATTGGCGGTTGAAAGATAATCTATGTTTATATGTGAAGATAATTTTGCAAATCCATTCACAAGAAGAATAA
>JAMPGN010000251.1 GCA_023663915.1 Eubacterium sp.
GCAAACTGTCTGGCAACGATAAAAGCATATTCCGCTATCCTGATCGCCATAGAGCCATCATCATAGCTCTGACACTCCAAAAGATATATCTCGTTTTCAATCTTAATCAGGAAATCTGAAACCTGCTCCTTTATTTCCTTGCTGCCGTCTAACGTTTCATTTTCAGTCAAATATCCTTCTGACGGCAATATCTCCACTTTTGCGTCTATCGGATAGTTCTTTTCAAAAACATCGTTGATGACGGAAACAAACAATCTCTTATGCTTCATCTTCATTGTTTTAAACACGTTATCATAATCAGGTGTCTTTTTCTGCATATAAATGAATCTCCCTTTTTCTAATTTATATTATATCCATTAGGCATTAAAAAGGCAATCAGAACCACCATTCATTTTGCTTCCATCCTGCTTCTCCACTTACAATACTTTCACTCTGGTATCCGGTGCAAGCATTTTAAAAATTTCACCTACATTGATTTTAGCCGGACTGCTGTTAAAACTGCTGTCACGGAAAACAGCGCGCAGCGGCTGACGCTTGGCAATCTCTTTTACAACGGAATCAGGAACATTTTCATCAAAGCAGGCAATCAAATCGCCCTTATTATAAGTATGTACAGTGCAGCCTTCCATCTTCTCTGATGTGTACGGCATCGAAAGCGGAAGTCCCCATTCAAGCAAGCAGCCAAACAGTAAGTCAAGGTCAGTGCGGTCAGGCTTGATGTTGGACTCCAACATAGAGAGCATATTCTGATTATATTCCTCCGCAGAATAGTAAACATCGGTCATGTTGGTGTCGTCTAGTTTGAATACTCGAAAGCCGCCGTCAAATGGCTTGTCCGGATTTTCAGTAGCAATTTTCTTGGCGGCACGGCGGATGCGTTCTTTGCCGATTTCACAGATATTTTTGTATCCTGCTTTATATGCTTCCGATTTTTCATCACATAATTCTGGAAGCTGCACCATAATAAACTTACGATGTCCGCCATCTTCGGCGTTAAGCTGCATAACGGCGTGGGCGGTGGTGGCGGAGCCAGAGAAGAAGTCAAGTACAACGGAATCTTTATCGGTAGCTTGTAAAATAAGAGCTTTAATAAGTGATTCTGGTTTTGTATAAGTAAAAAATGCTTTCCCAAATAAGTCATACATTTGCTTTGTTCCTTCGGTGTTCATTCCAATTCCATCCATCCATGTAGATTGCGGATTAGTGCCAGAATCTAACTCAGAAGCAAAACGTTTTTTCATTGGTCTTTTTGATGTATCATCAGGAAATACTATCCTGTTCTCTGCGATAAGTTGAGCCATAGATTCAGGTATATATGACCATACTCGATTATAATTTGGTTTATATACTTTTCCGGTTTTAGGATCAATAAGATCATAGTATTGATTAGGTCGCATATCGCCTGTCATCCCAACCGTTAAATCACCAGTAGTCCATGGACCACGTGGATCATTATCAGGATTTGAATATCCTTTATAATCTTTATCAATACCTCGAAATGATCGAAAATGGCTTCCCCTATACGCCAATACATATTCATGGTCAGTTGAACATTTACTTTTGTCAAGTTGTGAAGATGCTCGCCTTTTCCATACAAATGTAGCCAAAAATGATTGTATGCCAAACACCTCATCGCATATTCCTTTTAGGTTAGATACTTCATTATCATCAATACTAATGAAAATAACCCCATCATCTCTTAGCAGATTTCTCGCAAGCATAAGACGCGAGTAAATCATACTACACCAGTCAGAATGAAACCGACCATTACTATCTGTATTCTTGAAAAGTCGATTCCCGGTTTCCTCATCCACCTGCCCGGATTCCTCGCTGTATTCTTCTTGACTCTGCGTGAAATCATCCCGATAAATAAAATCGTTACCTGTATTATAAGGCGGATCAATGTAAATCATCTTTACTTTGCCAAGATAGCTTTCTTGTAAAAGTTTCAACACCTCAAGGTTATCACCTTCAATATAAAGATTTTCAGTTGTATCCCAATCCACGCTTTCTTCCGGGCAAGGGCGCAGCGTTTTACGAATAGGTTTGTTTGCTTCTACAATAGCAGCTTTCTTTCCTACCCACGTAAATTCGTAAGCTTCCGCCCCCCCCCCTAAAATTTCACCAGACAGCATCTGGCGCAGCATCTCGAAATTAACTACTTTCTTATAAACTTTGTGTTCAGGAGTGCTATGTTCCTCATCCAACGCCTCGGTGATACAGTTTGGAAACAGTTCTGCAATTCTGTTAATATTTTGTGCCGTCATATCCACCGACTCCATTCTCATTTTTTCCATTTCAGAGTTCCTCCAGCTCCTTTTTCAATTTCTTCAACTCCGCATTCATCTGTACCTGTTTATTTAGCTGTTTTTCCTTACGCACTTTTGCCTGCAATGCCATAATCTGCTTTTCAAGTTCCCGCCGACGGTTATCCCGTTCCACAGACTCTTTCAGCGACTCGTTCCTGCTTTCCGCAGAACACAGCGCATCACCCGCAATCTGGCGCACAAAGTTTTCATACACCTTATCGACACTCAGACCACCAACCTTCAATGGCAGTTCGGACTCCGTCATCCAATCAGTATGGTAATAGGTTCCCACCTTAAAAGCATTACTGCCAGCGTCCGTCGCTTCTTTATAAGCTGTCCACGCCTGATATTTACCTTCATATTCCAAAAGGAACAGAATATGATAAGGTATCTCTTTATCAATCTGCCGAAGCGCTGACTCATCAAACTGCTGTCCATTCAGCCGGATTTCAAAGACTTCAACTTCGGTTACAGTATCTCCATTGGCAAGATTCATGGTCGCAGCCGCCACCTTGTTACGCCAGTATATTACTTTTATCTGGTCTATAAACACACGCTTTAATGTGGGCGATACGGAAAGATTCTCATAGAACTTCTGTTTTGGTATGCGCCGGTTAAACTCTGTGCTTTGCGGTAATCCAATCACCGGATACACCTCCTCGCTTTAATCCCTCATTCTTACTCAGTGTGTGAAAAATTTATTTTTCACACAACTACCAGGAAACAAATCAGTTCAAAATCATCCAGCCCGCTAATCTCCGAGAGTAAAGCAGAAGTTCCTCCCGCCGAAAACAGGCTGTCAATATCGCTTTCTTCTTTTACATCTATAATAGAGTTGATTGCATCGGAAAGAAGTTGTGACACTTCTGCCATATTTCTGCCATCGTCTGTTTTCCTATTAAATTTCTCACAAAGCAATACAATCAGTTCTGACTTGCCTCGGCACAGCAGCCGCACCGTATCCAGTAATTTCTTCGGGTTCAGGTAATCGCAGACAATTTCCCCATCCACACCTATATACACCATATAGAACGGATGAATACGATTCTGGTTATCAATGTTTATACTGTTATTGATATTCCGCAGAACAAAAATCACACCCTCCGGATTTTCTTCCGCAGCCTTAACCACAGCATGTAATCCCTTCGGCTTCTTATCAAGATCGCCATGTGTCTTTGTGTACTCCAAAAGGTCAAGCCGAAACTCATTGAGTCCCAAATCCATAATGGAAATACCCGTAGACATATCTTCGATATCCACAACCTCATCCTGTAAGCGTTTCAGCTGCTGCTTTCTGTATTCGAGGTCGCCTTTTTCTTCCGGATTAATCAGATCGTCATCCCCTGTGGAAGTCATGATGGAAATTTTCATTCTGGTTTCCACGCGGGATTTCAAATTGATGTAATCGTCCAAAGTCATATCCGGCCAGAAATTTACCAGCTGGATATACTGGTTTCTGCTGCCGATACGGTCAATACGACCGAAACGCTGGATAATCCGCACCGGATTCCAATGTATATCATAATTCACCAAATAGTCACAGTCCTGCAAGTTCTGACCTTCTGAAATACAGTCAGTAGCAATCAGGATGTCGATTTCCTTTGTGCTGCCCGGCATCAGAACATCGCGGCTCTTAGAAATAGGTGAAAAACAGGTCAGCATATTATTGAGTGTTGCTTTCAGGTCTTTGATCGTCGTGCGTCCGTCTATACTTCCGGTAATAACCGCAGTATCCAACCCGTACTTCTCTTTCGCATAACCTGACACCTGATCGTAGAGATATTCTGCCGTATCGGAAAAGGCGGAGAAAATCAGCACTTTCTTGTTGCCTTCATTGATCGGCTGGCAGATTTTGTCATCCAACAGCTGCAAAAGCGTCTGTAATTTCAAATCATGCTCCGGTGTAACTTCCGCAATCATAAGCATCAGCAGTTCAAGCGTATCGGCATCCCTACGCAGTTCCTCCCGCCATGTTTTATAATCCATATCAGCAAGGTCGATTTTCACTTTCCTGCCGACCGTGAAAAAGTCATTATTTTCATCATCCATATCAAAATCGCTTCCGGATGCCTCATACATATCCAGATCAGCCGTACCGCTTTTCTCAAAATCATCAATCGACTGGATGGTATTCTTTATCAGCTTCAGAATCCTGCCGAGCGTCAGTTGCATCAACTGCTCGTATATCTGATTATAGTTTATCGCGCTTGAAAGGTCAGTCATGCTCGGACGCCTTGATATGGGTTTCAAACGCTGTGGAAACTTACCAATTTTTTCTGTATTGTAATATTTTTCGATATGGCGTCTGGAGCGGGCAATCGTCACACTGTCGAGAACTTCAAAAAAATCAAAATCCAGTGTGCGAAGCAGCGCATCCGTAGTTCTCTCTTCCGGTTCAAGTTTGCTCCAGGCATTGAAAGCCTTCTGCGCCTGGCAGAAAATTTCATCAATCGGCTTCTTGGTATCAAGTTTCTCATTGATAAATCCCGAATCTCCTTCATATGCAATGGCTAACTGGTTCTTTAGGTCAGTAAACCGGTCAAGGTCAAGCCCATTGGAAACCCCTCCGGAACGCGACAAATCCGTATGGAAAAGGACATCATAATTGAAACGGTCAGAAGCAATCGGATTATTGATATAATTATCCTTGTATGTATTCCAGTTCTCGGACAGCTTTTTCGGACAGAGTACGAGAACTGATTTATTCCTGTTTTCATAATATTTTATGACTGCCAAAGCAGTGAAAGTCTTACCAAGACCAACGCTGTCAGCAAGGATACAGCCATTGTACTTTTCCAGTTTATTGATGATGGCAAGCACTGCATCGCGCTGGAAATCATACAGCATACTCCAGATTTTACTCTGCTTAAATCCCGTAGCTTCATTTGGAAGGACATCTTCAGAAATATCATCAAGAAACTCACTGAACACATTGTAGAGCGTCATAAAGTAAATGAACTCCGGCGAGTTCTCATTATAGGCTGTACTGATATTGGAAATAATGACATCTGTTACATCCTGCATCTTGTCCCTGTCATGCCAAAGAGACTCAAATAACTGCATATACTGCGTGGAGAAAGGGGCTTCCATACGGTTTACCATATTATAGCTGTTATTGCCGCGCTCACATCCGATATCCACAGTCGTAAATCCATTCATCGGCAGATACGCGACTTTTTCTGCAGGCGCATCGACAGTCATAAAGCCGCCCATGTTCTCGCCGGTAACATTTGATTTGAAAGTTGCCTTACGCCTGATCCAGTCCGCACACTCCTTTGCAATGGCTTTCTGTGTCATTTCATTGCGCAGCTTGACTTCAAACTCCGTACCATACAGACTGTTTTCACG
>JAMPGN010000252.1 GCA_023663915.1 Eubacterium sp.
GGTAACGGCCTCATCAAGACGCTCTAGGTTTAGTCTTCCGTCCTCAATCGCTTCCAAAATATACGAATAATCTTCTTCAAAATTTGTATTAAAAACCAACATATCATTACCAGCCATGATTGCCGCCGGTATCGCGAGGCGTCTTTCCATCGCCATACAGAATCCGCCCATGATCGTGGCATCCGTCGTAATCACCCCATTAAAACCAAACTTCTCACGAAGCACTCCGGTGAGCAGCTCCCTGCTAAGTGATGCCGGTAGACAGTCTTCAAACTTCAATGCTGGATTGATCTCCATCTCAACATCAGGCTGTACGATGTGTCCGACCATAATACTCATCAGATCCCGCTCGATCAGGTTCTGGTAGATCCGTCCATAGGAGTCATACCATTCCTTGGCAGACAAGGAATTATAGGATGGGTGCAAATGCTGATCCCGATAATCCACGCCGTCTCCCGGAAAATGCTTCGCACAAGCCGCAATCCCGTTTTCCTGCATGACCTCTGCAAAAATCTCCGTTCCCCGCATAACCTTATCCAAATCACTTCCGCAAGTCCTCACATTGGTGATCGGATTCCGGAAATTCCTATCCAAATCACACACCGGTGAGAAGGTCCAGTTGATGCCGACTTCTCTTCCTTCCGATGCCGTAGACAATGCAAAATGCTTTGTCTGTTCCGGATCATCTGCTGCCGCTGCCAGCATAGGCCAGCCAAACAACGTGCCGTCACTGATTGCCCCTGCTCCGCCTTCCTCAAGGTTTGCCGCCTTTAACAGCGGAACCGGAGTTACCGCATCCAACTGTGCATATTTTCTCCGAATCTCCGCCGCCGGCTCCGGACGAAATAAAACGCTGCCCACTCGTCCTGCCTTAACCATTTCTTCAAGCTGCTCTGGCGAGTAATCCCCACCCATTACGCAGAACAACTGACCGGCTTTCTGTTCTATACTGAGCATGGCCAATGTATCTTCCACCCACTGAATCTGCTTCGTGGATAAATAAAAAGGTCGTTTTCTCAAATCAATCATATCTGCTCTCCTTCGTCCTTAAGTCCATCGTCTCATTCCTTCGGGTTCCAATTCAAACTGGTCAAGAATTTTTCCCGCGATATGCCTTGTGCAGTCCTCAAGCGTCTCCGGATGGTTATAATAGCTTAACACCGGCGGGATAATCACAGCGCCCAACTGACTTGCCTCGTACAGATTGCGCAGGTGGATTGTCCCAAACGGACATTCCCTTGCCACAAGAACCAGCTTACGCCTCTCCTTCAAGGTAACATCCGCCGCACGCAGTAGCAGATTCTCACTGTATCCGCTGACGATCCCTGCCAGTGTCTTCATGCTGCATGGAACGACCACCATTCCTATGGTACGGAATGTTCCACTGGCAGGACCCGCGCCGATATTGTCATTTTCATAGACCACATCTGCAAGGCCTCTGATCTCTGCCAGCGTAAACTCCGTCTCAAGAGGAATTGTCATCTCGGCGCCCCGGCTATATACGAGGTGCGACTCGATATCTGGTATGTTCTTTAGTTGTCTTAACACTTCCACGGCAATCGGAATCCCGGAAGCTCCGCTCATTCCTACGACAATTCTCTTTTTCATATGAATCATTCCTTTATCTGTTCTACCTAAACAGCATAACCTGCTGCATCTCTACCATTCTTTTAACCAATGATGCGGATCCACCTCAAGAAACTCTGCTCTTTTAAAATGTTCTCTCAAATGGAACGGTACCGTACAGTCATAGATCGTCTTACAACTGATCCCTACATCACTGATCGAATCTGCGTATTCCGGTGAAGAGGACGGGTCAAGCGGGTGGCACCTTACCCCCGGAATCGTGAGAATGTCTTTGTCACCCTGGAACCTGGTATTCATCGCCCACAAAACATCATCACTGTCAAAGGGATCTACATCCTCATCCACCAAAATAACGTGTTTCAGTTCTGGAAATGCCGAGAATGCAAGCAGCGCCGCCTGTCTCTGTTTTCCCTCGTCCGTGTGTACGCGCTTGGCAACCTGAAGAACCGCCATGTACTTACCACACCCGGATCGGTGTGCATATACGTTTTTCAGTTCGCCAGGCAATGCTTTCTCAATCATTCCGATGATGCTTGCCTCTGTGGGGATGCCCTCCATGTTCAGATGCTCGTCACTGGGACCGATGCAGGTCTGCATGATCGGATGCTGCCTGTGTGTCACCGCATGAACCTTGATTAACCATGTTTCATTGCTTGCGCGGCCGCTGTATCCCGGAAATTCCGGCATCGCAAAGCCCGTATGGGAATTTTGGTCTTCCACGATACGCCGTCCAGTGATGATCTCACCCTCGATCACATATTCCGCGTTTGCAATGGCATTTTCCTTGATCGTCTTACACTTGACCAACTCTACCGGATGCTGTCGCAACGCGCCCGCAATCGACAGTTCATTAAAACCAAGCGGTGTGGTCGGTGGTTCAAAACATGCCGTGATCTCAATCGCCGGATCAACGCCGATGCTAATGGAAATCGGTAGATTCTGTCCCAGCTCCTCCGCTCGCTCCGCCATCGCTCCGATATGTCTAGAACCCGGCTGTAAGAAAATGGACAGTTCATCCTTGGACTGAATACACATTCTATGAATGGTAACATCGGATTCTCCTGTATCGGGATGGGTTGCATAACACATCCCCAGAGTAATGTAGGGTCCTGCATCCGTCGGTGTATTGGTCGGCGCAGGCACCAGCCTATTCAGATCAAAGTCCGGATCGGTCGCTAAATGAACCACTTCCTGGCAGGGCGCCGGGGTTTCGATGACAACCGGCGCCACCGCATGGTCAACACAATCATGTAACAGCCAGCCCAGTCGGTCCGGTTCGCATCCGAAAAGCATGCCTACCCGTTTACGACTTGCCAATAGCCCAATCAGCACTCTCGCATCCTCAAATCCTTTGATGTTATGGAACATCATTGCCGGACCCTCAATCGTCGTGGGACGCATAACCGTCCCGCCGGCTCCTACATAACGGTATACTCCCGAAAGTTCCGCTTCCGGATTGACTTCTACATCGGTCTCTACATACTGCCCTTTCTGTGTCTTAAGGAACGCAAGTGCAGTCCTGAGATCTCGTATATCTGTTCGATTATTCATATGAATGCCCTACTCCTTTCCCAAGATTTTTTCGATCCACGAAATCACCTCGCCCGAATAATCCGCCTCGCTGTGCGGCTGGTCCCAGACAAGCTGATAGTCCACGTTCTTCCCTGCACCCGCAAGCAGACATGCCAGCGTCATGCTGACCGTAAAGGAAGTATCCGCATCTCTCGCGCCTACCCGAATCCTGTAATGAGCCGCCTGCACGCTCTTCTCCTCCGTTCCGATAAAGTGAAAAGGATTGATCAGATACATCTGCCTTGCCAGTTCATCATTCCCGGCAACCTCTGCATATCCCACATAGTACTTCGCATACTCTTCCGGGAACCGATCTTTCAATTCTTCGATCGCTGCCGCAATATCGGAGTTAAAATGTCGCATCGGAATGTCCGTATTTCCGAAGACCTTATTCTCCCCGCTATCCATTCCTAAAATATCAAAAGAGGTACACGGTTTCATTCTGCGCCTGTAATTTAAAATATAATTGTCAATATCGCTGACCACAGCCTGCTTTCCATCCCAGGAAAGCCATGCTTTCTTATCCTCGCCCTGTACCTCCATCATGGGCGGCACAAACGGATGCGCTTCCACTCCCTTAGGCGGTCTCGATACCATATCGCCCAACGTCGGCGGTTCCATAGGTTTGTCGCCAAAGGGCGGTTCTCCCACGGGCGGCTTGTTTAGCGCTACGCCAGGACCTGCATGCCCCTGCATCATGTCCGCATCGTCATCCTTTTTACCCATCGGCGCTGGCGCCTCGTAGGTGTAATTACCGCTCAGATAATCTTCCACGCTATACTGCTCCGCCAATTCTCCTTTTTGAAGTTTTGTCAGATAGATCGTCGCAGATTCATTTAGTTTGCCCATCAGATAGTCCAGACCGCTTCCGCTTCTTCCATCTTCTCCAATCACTAAGTCTTCTCCCGTCTCCGGATTTTTCAAGCCCAGACGGTTAAAATATGCGATATAATCCCGTGACAGGATAGCGGAAAGTGCCTCTTGAAACGGTGTCATCACACCAGCCGGTCCTGCGGACGACGCTTCATTTTCCTTATCTGCGCCGAATAACCATTCATAGGCAAGATCTGCATGTTCTAAATCCACAATCGGACAATAGATCTGTGATGCATAAACCGCGTCACTTTCATCCATGAACGCTCCATTTGCCTTCAGATAAGGAATAAAATTGTCATTGTCTCCGGTCACTGCAAGAAGCGTGGACATTGCCCCGCCTGCACTCCAGCCGATGGAAATCAATTTATCCATATCGCCCGGAATTGCCTTGCGGTTATGTCTTATAAAACGAATACCAGTCTTTAAATCTACCAGATTGATCGGGGCTTTCCCCACATATTTCCCCTCGCCATCCTTCGATTCATGTCCCCTGTTTCCGCAAGTGACATAGACATATCCCTGCTTAAGATAAGGATGCGCAAAGCATCTGGGTCCATCCAGCCACACATGAGGCATCTGCATATAGCCCGCCGAATTATTCTCGAAAATAACCGGCGCTGTTGCCGCGGTATATCCGTTCATTTCTCCTTCGGAATCAATCTCGCCCTTTCCGTTCATATACGCTTCCGGCACAAAGATACTAAGTCGCTGAAATTTAGGCGTTGTCGCTCTGTCCGTATAGAGAATATCCTCTAAACACCACACACGATATTTCTCATCAAAAAACCATGCATCTTTGCAATCCGCCAATTCCATTGTTTTATTCGTAATCGGTATTTCAAACATTCAAGTTCCCTCCATGATCTGTTTCATTATAATCAAAGCTGCTTCTCCATCCATGCCCACAAAACATCCATATTCCAATCGCTGGAATATTCTTTGTCTTCATGATCTGCATCCGGCAGCGGAACAAACTCCACTCTGCCCTGTCCCAACTTCTGATAGACTGCATTTACAAGGTTCACGCTCTGCATAAAGGGAACCAGTCTGTCCATACATCCGTGTTCCACCAGAAGCGGCGCCATCCCCTCATTGATATAGGTCATGGGATTCGCCTGATTCAGCCATTCGTCGGAAAGTTCCGGAAGCGGACCGCCCATATAGGTTGATTCCGCAGAAACAGCCTTGTCATGATCCACAAAACTGACACCGTTTGCTCTCGCCTGATCGTCCATTTTCCGAAAATCAATCGGACCAAACTGGTCAATCGCAAAAAGTACATTGCATTCTGTATCAAAAGTCTTGCCTTCTTCTCCCGGAAACTCACCACTTTGAATGTTCATGCCAAGCATCGCCGCCAGATTCCCGCCTGCCGATCCACCGATCACGGCAATCTTATCAGGAATCACATCGTATTCTGCTGCATGTTTTCTTAAGAACCGGATCGCCTCCCGGCAGTCTAAGACAGCCGCCGGGAAGATTGCTTCGCCACTTAACCGGTATTCAATCGAACCTACCGCAATCCCTTTTTCAAGGAATTTCAAATAGGTATCCATATGGTCGTCACGCTTGTCTCCCATACCGAATCCGCCGCCATGAATATGGAG
>JAMPGN010000253.1 GCA_023663915.1 Eubacterium sp.
GGCTTATTCCATTCTCCCCATCTCAGATGGGGGATTAAAATACGTTCTCATTCATTAAAGGTGTTCTTAACAGTTACGTCCGCTACCAGAATACATTTGCCCTCTTCCGGCTGGTATCCGTTATACTCCTCACACAGATACGCGCTGTTGACAGTATAATCGAAGAAATAGGTCTCCATGGTATCACCGAACCGGCCCTCGTAATAACCGCCGGTACTGCTTTCTTCTTCTGCTTCCGGCTCTTCCACCGCTTCAGGTTCTTCTTCCGGTTCTTCCGCCGCTTCGGCTTCTTCCGGTTCCCGTCCTTCCTCTTCTTCCTGCCTCTCTTCCCTTACGCTGGTCACACTGCCGTTCTCTCCTCCACAGCCAGCCAGACATACTGACAGGGCAATCCCCACCAATACATAAGAAAATTTTTTCACTTTTTCATGCCTCCTGCATATTAAAAAATGCCGTTCTTCCTTATATTTCAAACCTGCTGATAATGTCATCCAACTGTCTCACAACGCCGTCCAGTTCGCGCATCGCCTGACCGATATTGCCCATTTCCTTATTCTGGTCTTCCACCCTGCTGTTGACTTCCTGGCTCGCCGCAGATAATTCCTGCGTCTCGCTTGAGATGCCGGAGAAGGTATCCACGATCTCATTCTTGTTATGATTCAGATTATCCACCGCATCTTCCAATTCGTTGATATCACTGCCCATGCTTGTGATATCATCACTGATCTGCTGGAATACTCCCTGCGTATCTTCCATCGCGGTCATGCTCTCTGTGGTCGTAGCCTGCATATCACCGATCTGCGTGCTGACATTCTTGATCTCATTCTGTATTTCCGTAATGATCTGATTAATGTTCTGTGTCGCCGAAGTCGTCTGGCTTGCAAGCTGACCGATCTCCTCCGCAACAACCGCAAAGCCTCTGCCCGCTTCGCCTGCCCTTGCCGCCTCGATCGATGCATTCAATGCAAGCAGGGATGTCTGTGTTGCGATCTCACCGATCGTCTTACTGATACCATCAATGGAAACAGACTTCTGTGACAGGCTGTTCGCCGTCTCATATGTAGCATCCTGTATTTCACGGCTCTGATTGATCTTCTCAGACAACGCTCCAACTGTATGCATTCCTTCATCACACTGTTGAACGGCCGCATTGGCAACCTCGTTCATCTTCTCCATACGCTCCGCAACCTGTGTCAGCTTATCAGCAAAGTCCGCCAGATTCTCATTCGCGTGCTGTGTCTGCTGTGCCACATCGTCAATCGCCAGAACGATCTGTTCTACCGTATCCTTAACCGATGAATTATTTGTCACTGTGCTCTCGACAGAACCTTCCACATTCTCAAACTGTGTACGCAATACACTGGATGATTCCATCATCTGCTGTACGATCCCATGCAGCGCCGCACGCATTTCCTGTATTGCGCGATCCATGATCGCCATCTCGTCTTTTCTCTTCGGGCTGAGTGCGCCTTCCTTAAGCTTGAGTTTCAGTTCCCTCAGTTCCGTAACTTCATTCTGCATGATACGAATCGGTTTCGTGAAGCTGCCGCTGTAGAACACTACGATAACCGCCGCTATAATTGCCGATATGATCATAACCAGCACGGAGAATTTCAAAATCTCCCGTACTACCTGATTATAAACATCAGCAGGCGTCACAACAACGATACTCCATCCGCTCGTGCCGACCGTCCATGCCTTCAAGTATTTCTCTGCACCGTCATAATCCACCATTTCATTCCCGCTCTCGATCGCGGAAAGATATGCGCCATTCATGACATCCTGTATCGTATGTGTAGTATTTGCATCTGACACAAACTCCGAATTCTGGTGCATCAGAATCGAACCGGAATTATTGACAAGAAATGCATAACTTCCATCGGAAGTATCCACAACCTCCTCCAACAGGTTGAACAGGGTAGGAAGCTGCAGATCCATGCTGATTACGCCGCTGCTGCCATCTTTACAGGTAAATTTCGACGCAATCGGGACTACCATATTGCCGGTCACGGAATCCAAGAACGGCTCACAGCATACTTTGCCTTCCGCGTTGATTGCTCCCGCGTACCACGAACGCCCAGTGAAGTCCCATCCTTCTTCCGGAATCCAGCCGGCACCGTCATAATAATCGCCGTCCGTAAATCCGACATAAATATCTGTCGTATCTTCATTCGCCTCTGTCAGCGCCTGCAGATAAGCCCACAGTTTCTCTCTGTCAAGCGTATCCTGCTGCGTCATATAGACGATGGTGGAATCTAACACCGCCGAATTGCCTTCCAGCCATTCATTGACTTTCGATGCGTAGTATTCCGCCGAAATCTTGTATTGTGCATTGTTCATATCAGCGATACGGCTTTTCGCTACCATCAGCACACACAATATGGCTGACGACATACAACCAATACAGATTATGGAAAAAAATGTTGTTAACTTTGCTCTGATTTTCATCGCGTTACCCCCTAAGCTTACTTAAATCCCTTCATTCGTTATTGTGAGCTTCCCTTCTCCCCACTAAATATTATTGTACTAAATTATTTCGCAGAAATCAATTCCTTTACACAATTCTTCTTACAGTAACGATACTTCTATAGGTCGCCGACGTGATCTTGATACCCGTCCGCTCCGTGCTGGCGTGAACAATCTGACCATTTCCGATATAGATCCCCACGTGTCCGCCGTAATAGATAATATCGCCAGGCTGCGCTTCGGAATAAGATACCGCTTTTCCCACTCCCGACTGCGCATAAGAGCTTCTCGGAAGTGAGTAACCAAACGCCTGATAGACCGCCATCACGAATCCGGAGCAGTCTGACCCGTTCGTCAGGCTTGTTCCACCCGCCACATACGGACATCCGATGTATTTACAGGCAAAATCCGCAATCTGCTGTCCTCTGCCGCCACCGGAAGACGACGAACTTTGGTTCTGGCTGCTGGAATAATTTTCCGAAGAAGCGTCGGAATTACTATTGGAAGAATCGCTGTCCGAATTTCCCGACTCTCCCTGCGCGGCAAGCAGCGCCTCCTGCTCCGCCCGCCTGCGCTCTTCCTCCTCCCTGCGCTTACGTTCCTCTTCCTCCTTTCTTCTTCGTTCTTCCTCTTCCAGCTTCTTGATCTGCGCCGTCTCCTGCTTGATTCTCGCCGTGTAAGCCGCCGCTTCCTGCCTTGCCTTGGCAAGAACAAGGCTGTAGTTCTCGTACTCTTCTTGCTTGCGCGCCAAGACTTCTTCTACATATGCCTGCTCTTCCTCCAACTCCGTCTTGGAAGTCTCCAGCTCAGATTTCTCTTCTTCCAGCGTATCCTGCAGATCAGCCACTTCCTGCACAACCGTCTTGTATTCTTCCAGAAGTCTCCGGTCGTACTCATACAGCTCCTCGATATAACTCGCCTTGTTCAGCATATCGCTCATATTTTCCGAACTAAAAAATATCTGCAGATACGAAGCGTCCCCCCGCTCATACATAAACTGAATACGCACTTTCATTGACTCGTACTGCTCGTCCTTCTCGGCTACTGCAGCATCATACTCAATCTGTGTCTGCGCAATATCCGCCTCTTTATTCTCGATCGCCTCCTCAATCAGATTGATGTCTGTCAGCAGCGCAACCATCTCCGCATCCAGTTCCTCGATCTCCTCACCGATTCCTTCCTGCGCATCCTCATAACCGGAAATCTGCTGGTTGACGCTTTTTAACTGTGATTGATTGTTCTTAAGATCTTTTTGCAAATCAGAAATAGTGGTAGCCGATACCGGATCTACCACCAGCAGAAACAATATGAAAGATATCGTGACGCATAATGCCTGTATACATCTTTTCCTCATTCTTTCGTGCCTCTTCCGTTATTCTGTGTATCTCTGCCGACCTTTACAGTTCACAGTTGTTGACGGTTCTCGGAAACGGAACCACGTCGCGGATATTACTCATGCCCGTCAGATACATAACGCATCTCTCAAATCCAAGCCCGAATCCCGCGTGCCTTGCCGAACCGTATTTCCTAAGGTCAAGATAAAACTGATAATCTTCCTTATTTAATCCCAGTTCTTCCATTCTCTTCTCTAATGTCTCTAAGTTGTCCTCGCGCTGGCTGCCGCCGATGATCTCGCCAATACCCGGCACAAGGCAGTCCATGGCAGCTACCGTCTTACCATCCTCATTTAACTTCATATAAAATGCCTTGATCTCCTTCGGATAATCTGTAACAAACACCGGACGTTTAAATTCCTGCTCCGTCAGATATCTCTCGTGTTCGGTCTGCAAATCGCATCCCCATGATACCTTATACTCGAACTCATCATTGTGCTTCTCAAGAATATTGATCGCATCCGTATAAGTCACATGCGCGAAATCAGAGTTGAGAACATGGTTAAGCCTCTCAATCAGACCTTTATCCACGAACTGGTTAAAGAAATTCATCTCTTCCGGGGCATTGTCGAGCACATAACGAATCACATGTTTGAGCATCGCCTCCGCCAACATCATATCATCCGTCAAATCTGCAAAAGCGATCTCCGGCTCGATCATCCAGAACTCCGCGGCATGTCTGGTCGTGTTGGAGTTCTCCGCGCGGAATGTAGGGCCAAACGTATATACATTCTTAAAAGCAAAAGCATAAGTCTCCACATTGAGCTGCCCACTGACAGTCAGATTGGTAGGTTTTCCAAAGAAATCCTGGCTGTAATCCACCAGCCCGTCCTCCGTCATGGGAAGATGATTCAGATCCAGTGTCGTCACCTGAAACATCTCACCCGCTCCCTCGCAATCACTTCCTGTAATAATGGGCGTGTGCACATACACAAACCCTCTCTCCTGGAAAAAGGTGTGAATCGCATAGGCAATCAGCGAACGGACACGAAATGTCGCCTGGAATGTATTCGTCCTCGGTCGAAGATGCGAGATCGTCCGCAAATACTCAAAACTGTGCCGTTTCTTCTGCAACGGGTAATCCGCCGTGGACTCACCTTCCACCATGATTTCCGCCGCCTGCATCTCAAATGCCTGCTTTGCCTGCGGCGTCGCCACGATCCTACCCCTTGCCACGATCGCGGAACCTACATTCAATTTCGACAGTGTTTCAAAATTATCTAAGGAATCATCATAAACCACCTGAAGCGGCTCAAAAAAAGTACCATCGTTGAGAACAATAAACCCAAACGTCTTGGAATCCCTGATACTCCTCACCCAGCCGCCGATTGTGACTTCTTTATCGATATAATCTATGGTATTGCGATATAATTCTTTGATATCAGTCAAATTCATGCTTCCCATACTGCCATCACTCCTTTTATCCCTTACCCTTGTATCTATTTGCATTCATTCTGAATATTATTCTGCAACACTCTCCGCAGGTATCGTCTCGATGTTGCCGTTTTCTTTCAGAAATGTCATGACATTTCTTTTCATCAATTGCTCATTTAGCATCTCCAGATCGGTATTCTTCTTATACTCTTCCTCGGATTCATAATTGTAGGTTTCCACCCGGTTACTGATCTCTTCCTGAATCTGCTCCTCTGTAGGATTGAGATTCTCGGCGTCCGCGATCGCCTGATACAT
>JAMPGN010000254.1 GCA_023663915.1 Eubacterium sp.
CGCGACGAGTTTTCTTAAGATGCAGGGCATCTTTTAGGAATTACTCATAATCTCGTAAACGAACTTGTTCGTTTTTCTATTCTTCCGTGATAGGTTCGTCGCCTTCATTTTCCAGCGCCTTGTTCAGTGAAGCGGTAATGGCATCCAACAGGATCATGGAAGTGTACTTGCTGTCATCGGGGTAGGTGATGCCGTCAAGACTCTGGTTCACGATGATCTGGTTGGCAAGATCCTCGAAGGATGGCTGGATCAGAGGATACATGGTTGTCACGGCTTCATCCAGATTAATCAGCCGGATGGAATTAATATTTTTCTCATCCACAGTCACCTCAATTTCTACGATGTTGTCATTCAGAATCAGCGAGGTCGTGTATACACCGGGTATGTAGGTGTTGGAAGTTGTCTGCGTCACGGTAGACATTGTCGCTCTTTTTTCCTCTTTCGGCAGGAACATGATGATGAGCAGGACAATGAATAAGATACCGAGAACGGCGAAGATTCCGGTATATATCAACTCTTTTACATGAAGCACAACGATTTTGGTTTTGGAACTCATACGATATCCCCATAGAAATTCTTTTTATCAGTCTATGTCAGGCAAGACGGGTTTATGCATGAGAATAGAAGAGTTCCTAAAGCTTGAGGCGGAGTGCAGAAAATGGTCTTTTGTGGCAGACTTTGTCAAATCATAGGAGATGATCTTCTACACTCCGTAGGCTGTGGTTTACGATTTCGGCAGCACATTACGCTTTAAATTGGTATATGCCAGCAAAATATAAAGTAAGTAAATCAGGAAAAATAATCCTAGCGTTATTCCGAGGATCACAACCGGATGGCTGGCGCCTGTGAGGATTCCCGGCTCTGTAGTATCTTTGAGATCTAAGAGAAAAGGAACCGTGATCCATATCGGCGGTATGGCGGGCATGGCATAGTAGATGGCGAGCTGGGTCCGGAGCGTTCTGACCATGTCCGCTTTTGCCATGCCGAGTCGGTCAAGCAGCGCGAATTGACGCCGGTAGCGGTCTGTTTCGCCAAGCTGGTGGATGGTGAGGATCGTGACGGTGGTCATGGTAAGCGCCAGTGCCAGATAGTAAAGGGGAAAAACAATAATCGTCGTACCGGAGGCTGTTTCTGCTTCTTCCTTTGCTTTCGTGTCCACAAAATTATCGGCAATCCGGTCTTTCAGGCGCCGGTCTGCGATTTCATCAAGAAGGGCAAACTGCGCCTCGCTTACCGGTTCTGCGGTCATGGCGGCATAGCTGTTGTTGGAGACGGCACATCCTTCTAAGAGACTGTCCGGCACGACCAGAATAAAATCGTGACCGTTGCCGTAGAATATGTGTTGGCTGAAACTTTCCGTATAGACGCCGCTGGGCAGCAGTTTTTCGCTGTCTAATGTGACAGGAACGTCATATTTTTCCATCCATTCCTTCAAATACGGGGAACAGTGAATGAGATATTTTCCGGATTCTATGGGAGCCTCCGGATAACCGAGCATGGCTCTAAGGGCGGCATAGTCGCTGTATTTCATGAGGGTATCTTTCGGATAGATACTGTAATAACGGGTGTTTGCCGTAAGGTAATCCATCACCTGTGAATCCTTGGACAAATAAACGGTGTACTGCCATTCGCTGGTGACGGGGATATTTGCATGGACATAGTCAAGGTATTCATCCAAACCGACATTTGTGTCAGTCTCGGCAATGTAAAGGTCAAAGGAGCAGGACAGTTCTGCGCGGTTCTGAAAAATACGGCTAAAGACGATCCCAAGCCCCTCACTGATCATGATGCCGGTGAACAACAGGGAGATCGTCGCCATGACAACGCCCATGGTAGCGAGTCTGGCAGAGAGCGACCGGAAGACGAGCAGAGTCCGCCGCTGGTACTTTTTCGCAGGGTGGTTCTCAAAATATGCCGGAACGCCGGAGGAAAAGCTGATAAAAAATGCGTAGAGGAACACGATAATACAGGCGGCGCCTGCGAATGCGGCCTGCGTCTGCCCCGTCATAAGAAGCAATGTCCCGATGATACCAAACACGATGGAGACTGTGAAAATTTTCCGGCGGCGGCTGCCTTTGCGAATCACTTCTTCCTCATTTACTTTTTCATAATAAATAAGGTCATAGATTTTCATGGAGCGGATGCGCTTCCAGCTTTTGAACTGGACAAAAAGGTAGATCAGCGCGAAATAGATAAGCGTCAGCCCGATTGCTTTTACGGAAAAAGAGAATCCCAGGCGGTAAGGCGTGCCGAATAACGCCAGCACGATGGCACGCAGAATCTGGAACAGAAGACCGCCTATGAGGATTCCAATCACAAGCGCCGATGCGCCGATCGCCAGATTTTCCATCAGAAAAAGGCGCACAATCTGCGTCGTTTCCAGTCCGGTCAGAAGGTAGGTTCCCAGCTCGCGGCTTCTTTTGGTGAGCATGAAGTCAGTCGTGTAATGAACCAGCCAGCCGATGATGCATACTACGACAATGCTGCCAAAGACAATGGCAGCGGGCAAGCTGGACAAGTGGGTGGAAAGCTCCCGGAGCTCCTCGGAAAAGACCAGCCCGTTGAAAGCGTAGATCAGGGCGGATGCCATGATGATGGTAACGAAGTAGACAAGATAGTCTTTCGCCTGCCGCTTAGCATTTCGGATTGATAATTTAAGTAGTAGAAAATTTTTCTGCTTATTTGAATTTGTGGGCAGATTTGTTGAAGGCATATGCGTAATATCGCAATTAGGTTTGTTTGATTTCTTAGATAACGTCACTGATATCACCTCCCGACAGGGCGAGCACATTTAAAATCTCGTGGTAGAATACGGATCGGTTCCGCTCGCCCCTGAGCAGCTCGTTCATAATTCTCCCGTCTTTGAGAAAAAGCACACGCGACGCATACGATGCGCAGTAGGCATCATGCGTGACCATGAGGATCGTCGCGTCCATCTCACGATTCATCTGTGTCATGATTTCTAACAGATTTTTGGAAGCGGTGGAATCTAGAGCGCCGGTAGGCTCGTCCGCCAGCAGCAGGGATTGTCCGGCGACGATCGCCCTAGCGCACGCTGCACGCTGTTTCTGTCCGCCGGATACCTGATAGGGAAATTTGCCTAAAATGTCCATGATGCCGAGTTTGGCGGATACTTCCTGCACTTTGCCCTGCACGGCGGCAGAGTCCATCTGATTCAGCATGAGGGCGAGCCCGATATTCTCCTCGACCGTCAGGGTGTCCAACAGATTGAAATCCTGAAAAACGAATCCCAGCCTTTTCCGGCGGAAACAGGCAAGGCTGCTTTCGTCAAGTTCAGAAATATCGATGCCGTCTAAAAGAATGGTTCCAGCACTTACCGTATCGATGGTGGAGATGCAGTTGAGCAGGGTCGTTTTCCCGCTGCCGCTCGCTCCCATGATGGCGATAAAATCACCCTTCGCCACATCGAAGCTGATGCGGTCTAGAGCCTTGGTGACATGATTTCGACTGCCATAATATTTTTCAATGTTTTGTACTTGCAGCATAGAGACCTCCTGTAAAAATTTCTTCGTTCGTTTTTTGAAATCATACAGCAAAAAGAACGCTGCTTGTATCGAATTGATATGGATTTGTCTTACATTTTTGTAAGGTTTTGTTTGACAGGAAAAGAAAGCGTTACCTGCGTGCCCTGCTGTTCGATGGAAGCGATCTGAATATCCATGTTTAAAAGCCCGGACAGCTTACGGCACAGATACAGCCCCATTCCGGTACTGCCGCCTTTTACGCGGCCGTTGCTGCCGGTAAAGCCACGGTCAAATACGCGGGGCAGTTCATGCGCAGGGATACCGATGCCGTTGTCGGAAACGGTGAGTGCAAGCTGTTTGTCTTGAAGACTGGCGGATATTAAGATAACAGGTGTGTCTTGTGGCATAAGAAATTGTTCCGGATTTTCGAGTTCACGAAGCGAATCTTGCAAACGAGCGCAGCTCGTTTTGTGGTAGCGAGCCGCGTTTTGAAGAAGCTGTCCGATGATGAAACAAGCCCATTTGCTGTCTGTGTAGACCGGATAGTTTAAATTGTCGGTTTCAATGCGGACACCGCTTTGCATTAACAATGAGCGGTGATTTTCAATGGCAGACGAGACGATTTCTTCCAGATTGACTTGACGGACAACAAAATCCCGCTCCGGACTTTCCGCTCTGGCATAGAAAAGTGCGCGTTCCACATGGGCTTCGATCTGGGCGAGTTCCTGTGTGAGCTTTCGTCCGGATTCCGCATCAGTGCTGTGGCAGATCAGTTTCGCTGCTGTGATGGGTGACTTGATTTCATGCACCCAGCTTTCCACATATTCGCGATATTCTTTCTGTGCCGACTGTGCATCCGACACCGCGCTGACCATGGAACGGTAGGAGCGGCGCATCAAGTCAAAGAGCTGGCGTTCATAAATAGTCTCAGGCTGTGGGATGCATTCGGCAAACAAGTATTTTTGATCCAGCCCGGACAGGATGCTTTCCAGTTCTTCTAAATGTGCACGGCATTTGAAAAAGTTGGTGATAAGTATAAGCGATTGAAGCACAAACAGGATCACCAGCAACAGGAGGAGCACACTTGCCTGTGTGCCGGTCAAAAGAAGAACTAGTGACACAAATGTCATAATTAAAATTTGTAATATTATTTTTCCTCGATGGTCGGATAGAAATTCGTGAAATGTCATATAAATTCTCCGCTTCTTGTTAAGAGGTTCATTTTCGTGGACTATGGATTCGGAATTTGATACCCAAGTCCCCTGCGCGTCCTAATATAGTCTGTCAACCCCAGTTCATCAAGTTTACCACGCAGACGGGTCATGTTGACGCTTAAGGTGTTGTCGTCGATGTAAATCTTATTATCCCACAGGGCTTCAATCAGATCTGCACGGGAAATAATCTCTCCCGCATGAGCCATCAGATGGGATAAGATCTGAATTTCGTTGCGGGTCAGTTCCACCGTCCGCCCGTCTGCCGTCGCCGTGCCCTTGGCGGGATTTAGTTTCAGACCATTATATTCTAAAGAATCGGTGTCTGCCTTTGCATTGCTCCGGCGCAGTACGGCTTTGATCCGCGCTAACAATAGCGGTATATTGTACGGCTTCGTAATATAATCATCGCCGCCCATGCTGAGGGCAAACAGTTCATCCGCCGTGGAATCGCGGCTGGTGACAAAGATCACAGGGACATTGCTGTTTTGACGAAGATTGGCGCATAGAGAAGGTCCGTCCTGACCGGGCAAACCTGAATCCAACAGAATCAGGTCGGGCGCCTGTTCCTCGACTTGTTTTGGAATATGGTCAAAGTCGGTGACAGCAATCGGGCAATAGCCTTCTCTTTCCAATAGAGAGGATAATCCTTCCCGCACCGCAGGGTCATCCTCAATAATCATGATTTTGTGCATGGCAAGCCTCCGTATCTGGTGTTATGCAGTTGCATTTTTTTATGTTATAGGATTCGGATGTCAAAAGCTTTTTCGATAAACTTTGGCTGGCAGATTGCACAAAAAGTTCACGCAGTTGTCTTGTGAAGGAGATTGAGATTTT
>JAMPGN010000255.1 GCA_023663915.1 Eubacterium sp.
AAGAAAACATATATACTAACCTTAAAAAAGAAAACAGAAGAAGAGAAAGATGAAGGAGTAAAACAATCCCATAAAATATTTGCATATATTTGTAAAAGTATTGGTGAAGAATTGAATGTTACCCGGTTTGATACTCCTGACGATAATGATTTACATAGCGCAGTAAGCAAATATAATTCCTATAAAAATTTACCCGATAAAGATAATATACAAGAACCTTTTAAAAAGTGGTTTGAAGATGATAGAAAAATGAAACTATTATCTATTGATGATTTCCCTTCAGATTCAAATTGGAACATAGATAATTTCTGGACGGATGAAGAAAAGATAGAACTTGGTTTTAAAGAAGCGGATAATGTAATGACACTTAGTGAATTTCAATCATTTTTGGACGGACTTGTAAATGATATTTCTAATTACAAGGAGGCTGTAGAATGTCTGAAATAAATTATAAAACCGTTATAATTAATGAAATATTTGATTTTACTGTAAGTACAAATAGTGGATTGACAAAATCTTTTGTTAATTCACATAAAGGGAATATTCCCGTTTATGGTGCTTCTATGGAAACGGACATTCCATCTTATGGGTATATAGAAGACAACATTGATGGTATTAAATACTTTGAAGATATTCTCACTTATAATAAAGATGGTGCAAGCGGAAGATTGTTTTATAGAGAGGGAAGATTTACTATTTCTGAAAAAGTTGTGCCTTTGGTCATATTTGATAAATATAAAAACTCATTAAGTTGTGACTATTTAAAATATGCAGTAGAATATACAGCCTTAAAAAATAACACATATACATTTGCTAATAAGGCAACAAAAATAAAATTCAAAAATATTGCTATTGAAATACCCATAGATGATAAAGGTTCTTTTGATTTAGAGAAGCAAAAAGAACTAGCTCTTAAATATCGAGAATTGGAAGAGAAGAAAAATATATTATTAGATAAGATAGAATATTTGAAAAAGGTGAAAATAAAGTTTGATTCTGATTATTCTGGATACGCTCAAATTGATTTCAATAAAATGGTGACGCATCATAACGGTAAGGCATCTTATACAAAGGAATATTGCCAAAAACATAAAGGAGATATCCCTGTATATTCAGCAAACAACAATACACCTATAGCATTTATGGATAAAGCGGATTATTCCGGGGAATATCTTACCTATTCAAAAAATGGTTGTGCTGGCTATATTACTATCAAAAACAGTGACTTTTCTGTGAATGGTGATAGATGCGTTATTATATTAAATGAAGGCTATGAAAATATTGATTTACATTATTTGAAATATTTTTTAGAGCCTGTTTTTAGAGCTAATATTAAAGGTAGAATGGGAATTAATGGGAAGAATGAATATACTAAATTGAATAGCACTATGATAAAAAAATTAAACTTAAAAATCCCTGTTCCTGTCAAAAAGGATGGTTCTTTTGATTTAGAAAAGCAAAAAGAAATTGCTCAAAAGTACGCAACAATAGAATCTATCAAAAGAGATTTATATAATCAGGTATTAGAATTAACAAATATTGTTGTTATATAAAAATAACTCTCTGGTTTTGTTACCAGAGGGTTATTTTTCGGCATTCTTATTTCGATTTTTACCACATCCTTATCTTTTCACTCTCCGCGCCCACCTTCTCACCGTAAACGGAACAAACGCGCACCCAAGCAGTACCGGCACCGTGACAAGTAGGTACGGCGACCATATGATCCTCCCAAACAAATGAAACACATTCGTCCTAAAAATATCCGTTGCTCCCGCTCCTCCCCCGGCAAGCGGTAACAGGTCCATCAACCGCTGCACCGTCATCGGCATATATTCTTCGATCGCCATCGGCAAATATACCACCGCCAATCCACTTATTAATGCAATAAAATTATTCTTAGCCACCGCCGAGAAGAACATGACAAGCAATGCAAGCCCGACGACACCAGCCAGAAAATAGACATACTCATAAGCTTCCGCCTGCAGCATATTCATCGGTGCGACCGCGATCATTTTGATATACTGTATCGGCATATCCCACCCCTCTATCCCTAAGAAAAATAGTTGTCCTGCGATCACGCCCGCCGCATTCACGAAGAAAAGTTCGATCGCAAATGCAATTCCGCTAAGGATTTTTGCGCAGGCAATTTCTTTCCAGCCGTACTTCGTCGTCAGCATGAGTATTCCCGTACCGTTGTGCCACTCCCCCGAAAAGACCGTGGAAAGCGCGATAATTAAAAATACCGCTACGACCGTTCCAAAGTCTGCCAGCATATTGGTAAGAAACATTGCCCAGCCTTCCACCCACCGATATACAAAGGGTTCTTCCACCTGACCGTCCAGCCGCAGTAAATACTCTTTTTCCTTATCGGTATAGTTCATCCCATCCAGAAATTCCTCTACCTTCTGCCGCCGTCTCTCATAAAACCCTGTCAGCTTCGCCGGATCGACATAACTCTCAACCAGAATGGGATACGTCTGCGATGTATCTTCCAGTTCCGGATATAGCGTCCTAATCCAATTATTGATTTTACTGCGTTCCGTCCTCTGCCCCTGCGCGCTGTACTGTCTCTCTTTCTCTGTATCGCCCTCGCTGTGTGCCGACTGCGCCGCTGCATATATTCTCTGGTAATCCCTCACCATCTCCTGCAAACGTTCATCCGTCATCACACCTTCCCACTGGCGGGAATATTCTTTCATTTTCTGGATATTTTCATAGCCGTCAAAATGATTTCCTGTATAATCCTTGTGGCTTCCAAAAGTAAACCACTGGTAAGTCAGAAAGCTCCCGAACACCACGATATAACAAAAGCACAGGAAAAAACTGATGCGGACGCTCTTCTTTTTCCATAACTTTTTATGCTCTTGAAGGAATAATTCTTTTCTCATAATAAATCCTCTCACTTTGTTTCCTGCACCGGAAAATAAGATAAGTATAAATCTTCCAATGTCGCCGGACACGACACCGCCTGCGGCGACGGCTTCTCATCTGCCACGATGCGGAGCACAACCCGTCCCTCCTCATGCCGAAGATTGGAGATCGTTGCTTTTTTCTCCCAATCGTGCACTTCTTGCGGCGCGATTTCCAACTCCCACACTCTGCCTTCCGCCTGCCCGGTCAGTTCCGGCACAGTCCCCTGCGCCACGAAAGCACCTTTTTTCATGAGGAAAACATGATCTGCTATTGCCTCGATATCCGAAACGATGTGTGTGGAAAGCAGTACAATCTTATCCTCTGCATAATCCGCCACCAGATTCCGGAAGCGCACTCGCTCCTTCGGGTCAAGCCCAGCCGTCGGCTCGTCTAGTATCAAAATTTTCGGATAATTTAGGAGTGCCTGCGCAATGCCGATCCGCTGCTTCATGCCGCCCGAAAAAGTTTTGATTTTCTTGGATGCCACATGTCCTAATCCCGTTGTCTCTAATAATTCTTCACTGCGCCCTGCCGCCTTCCTTCGCGGGATGCCTTTGAGCGCAGCGATATATCTTAGGAACTCTATCGCCGTATAGTTGGGATAATAGCCGAAATCCTGCGGCAGATAGCCCAGAATATTTCGGTAATCGGCACCCATATCAACCACATTTCTTCCGTCAAAAAGCACTTCCCCGGAAGTTGCTTCCAGCACGGAGCAGATCATCCGCATCAAAGTCGTCTTGCCCGCTCCGTTTTCCCCCAGCAGACCATATACTCCCGGTTTTAAGTCTGCGCTGACACAGTCCACCGCGATTTTACTCCCGTAGTGTTTGGTCAGACGGTCAATCGATAGTTCCATACATTTTTCCTTCCCTTCGCGTTTGAATGATAAAACAGATCTCCCGAATAAAAAAGGCGGCGAACACAACAAATCCCATCGCCCATATTCCCATTGCCGATGCTTCGTACAGCCACGGAAACGCTTTGGCGGATGCTCCCCAGAACATACAGAAGACAAGCGACATCGCCGCGCACGCCGGGATGCCCCTGTGCCTGCATATACGAATGCGGCGCAGCAGTTCAACCGCGCACACCAGAAAAGGAACAACAGCGTATAAGACCACCTGCATGAGTACGCCAGAGTCCCCCACAAGGAACCCTTCCAAGCATACGATCACCGTCATACACAGCATGTTGGCGGCTCCTGCGAGAATCAGTTTGGCGAGTATGATCTGTGCGCCGGAAGCTCTGGTCACGGCTTCGATCTCGCACATGCCATAAGCCTGATTCCGATACAGGACGGGGATAAGTGCCAACCCAAACAAGGGCATAAATGCTGGAAGCGTCTCAAGCCTCTGCTCCGCAGTCAAAATTCCAAGACAGATTACCAGAAGCGCCAATACCTGCAATCCAAATATCGCCGCCCCTTCCATACGGAAGATATCGGAAAGATACGTCCAGAAGCCCGTGCGCTCTTCCTGCTCATAAGACTGTCTACGCATTTCTCTGATGCACATCTGTACTGTTTCCTGCATCTTGCCTTCCCGCTGTCTGACGGGAATTTGCGCCATATGAAGCAGACAGTTCTCTAACGCGCCGTCCTTGCCGCGTCCATCCACATTGCATTCTGTCTCTTTTCTCTGTCCGCCCGTATCGTCGTGCTTTATGCCCCTCACCGTTTCCGCCCCCTTCTCATAATTTCCAGCGCGCATCTGACTCTGCTCTGCGCCGTCCTCATGGTACAGCCTGTAATCTTCGCGATCTGCGCAAAACCCATCTGCTCCCCATAACGAAGAATGACCGCCTCCCGCTGCTGTGGTGACAATTTTTGTAGCATCCGTTCTATTTCGTCCCTGTTTTCTACCTCGGATAAGACAGAATGCTCATCGGGTAAATCATCGTCTAACGTATGCCATGTTGTCTTCCTGCTCTCGTCAATACAGAGGTGACTGGCGATCGTGTACAGCCACGACTTAAATTGACCTCTTTTGCGATACTCCGGCAGGTTCTTAAAAACGCGCAAAAATGTTTCCTGCGTGAGATCCTCCGCCTGCATATCGCTTGAGCAGTGCCAGCGGCAATACCGCAGGATTGCGGGGTAATAACGCGTAACCAATTCTTCTGCACTTTTCTCATCGCCATCTCTGATTTTCTTAATCAGTTCGTCGTCTGTCATTGCCGCTCCTCCGGGTATCTGTATAATATAACGGGTGAGTGTGGTGAAATGATCAAAAATTTTTCATGACTTTTATCGTTCCTTTTCAAGACATAAACAGCTTGTGAAAGATTTGTCAAATCTTTTCATTCTTATGGCTGTGTGTGAATCTCCGCCTGAAATAACGCCCGTTCTTCCAAAACGTTTTGGAATATCACATCATCCTCCAAGGCATATGCCTTGATCTCATCCATGTATTCATCATAATCACATATATAGACCGTCACCATGGAAATATCGTGTCCGCCGACTGCCAGCTCATATGCATTGCTGCTTCCAGATACCAGCCTCTTACCGTCTTTGTCCAGAACAACTGCAAATGTCAATCGGTTTGCCGGCTCAATCGTATGCAACGTCAGTTCCACCGGAGAAATTTCTATCCGATCAAGTCCGA
>JAMPGN010000256.1 GCA_023663915.1 Eubacterium sp.
CCATCATTACTGACTACAAGCTCTACCCTTCCGTTCGCTAATTTATTATTTAATGCAGGAAAAGGAAAAAAGCAACTATTAACATGAGTCGTCGTAGGCTCTATTATTTTATCTAATTTTTCATGAAGAAAGGATGATTTTATGAATCTAAGATATTTTAACGAGAAGATTAATTATGAAGTAGAGTTTGTCTTCATCAATAATAATGTTGTTCAGCTAACTGGACGATTTCCGATCAAACAAAAGGGATTTGTCCTTTACCGCGATGGTGCAGAAGATGATCTGTGGGATTATTCGGGTTATACGACGGTATACCGTGAGATTGAAGGTGGAGCACAGTTCTCTAACGATGGTAGTATATATTCTGTAACGGTAAATTTTGTAGCGGGTTCTGGTGGCAGCCTTGAAGGAACGGATATTCAGTCGGCAGACAAGTACGAGAATCTGATTATTCCAACTCCAATACCAGTGGAGAATTACGAGTTTGTAGGATGGCATCCAGAGATTCCAGATACTGGGACAATTTGCGAGAATAGAACTTTTACTGCGAATTTTGCTTACGTAGAAACTTTAGAAGAGATTAAGGAAGCGAAAGTTTCTGAAATGAATGCAGCACAGCAAGAGATCATTACCACGGGTATTGATGTAACATTAAGTGACGGTACGACAGACCATTTTGACCTGACAGACCGCGATCAGATGCGGATCATGGGATTGCAGAAACTCGTGGAAGCAGGAGAACAGATGATATCATGGCATACCAGCGATGAAAGTGAGCATTGTAAGTTTTATAAAAATGAGGACATGGCGCTGATTACAGAAAAAGCTATGGCTTACGTGACATGGCATGTGACATATTTCCGGGACCTGCGTATTTATATCAGATCACTGGAAACAAAAGAAGAAGTCGCTGCTGTGACATACGGAATGATTATCCCGGAAAAATATCAGTCCGATCCGTTGAAAGCAATGATTTTAACTATGGTGGAGGAATAGCTATGGAATTTGTTTTATTTTTGATAGGAGGCGGACTCTATACATGGATAGAAACCCTTTGGCGTGGGTATTCCCATTGGACGATGTTTCTGCTGGGCGGTTTGTGTTTTGTGATTATGGGACTCTTAAACGAGTATAAGATTCCATGGCATTGGTGCTTATTAAGACAGAGCATAGTCAGTGCCGTGATTATAACGGTATTTGAATTTGTGACGGGCTGCATTGTCAATCTGCGGCTTGGCTGGAATATCTGGGATTATTCCGGTTTGCCGTTCAATTTATATGGTCAGATATGCCTGTATTATTTCTTGCTATGGATACCTTTGTCAATGTTCGGGATTATATTGGACGACTGGATTCGGTATTGGATATACATATTTTTAAAAAAGTGGTCTCCATGGCAGTCGGTAAAGATACGAGAGCATCCACATTATCATCTGATATAAAAAAGCATAACAAAGAAACCTTCCAGACGGCAGGCTTAGACGGGAACGGTTATGTATTTTTAAAAGTTCATGTAGCGCTTATGATTATGTTTTACTGCTTCTTGACTGACGGTGCAGTAGATGCGGGTGGTCTCTATGCTTTTATGACCGAGTAGTTCTTGGACCTGTTCGATAGGCATTCCGGCATTGAGCAGATCCGTCGCGCTGGTTCTTCGGAACCGGTGCGGGTGAACTTTTTCAACGCCAGCCGTAGAACTGATCCGGTTTATGATATCTTCCAGTCCACGGCGAGTAAGGCGTTCATGAGGAGACTTACAGCTTACAAATAGAGCCGGATTGTCATCAGTTCGGGAATCCAAATAATTCTTTAAATGAATGTGGGCGCGGGCGTTGAGGTACGTGATGCGTTCTTTGTTCCCTTTTCCAAGTACAATGATATCATCTTTATTAAAGGATATATCATTGCGGTTAAGCTGAAGAAGCTCGAAAGCTCTTACAGCTGTACTGTAAAGGCATTCTACTATGGCAAGGTCGCGTTCAGTCTGACAAGACGATCGAAGCAATTCCACCTCACCAGCAGAAAGCGGCTTTTTGACTTTTTTCTGATATTTGATAGAGTCTACCGCTTCCACGGGGTTGGTTGTTCGGATTCTTTTTTTGATAGTCCATTTGAAGAAGCCGTTATAAATCAGACGAAGCTGATTGAGGTAAGCGTTGCTCACAGTTCGCTTGTGCCGGTAGTTATATAAATATTCGTAAATATCATCATCCGAAATGTTTAAGATGTCTTTATTGAGATAGGACAAGAGATGCGAAAGGTGAAATTGATACAGTTGTATTGTTCCTTGTGATTTGCCTGCCTGTTCGCAGGATTCGAGATACATTTTAAGGTAATGAAGACTGCTGTTATTGATGACTTGTAGTGATGTTTCCTTTGCAGTCACATTATAGCGGCATAAGACCATGCGAATAGCGTCTTTGATTTCTGTAAGCTGCTCAGAAGTATAATCTGGCAGACAGTGCAGGATTTCAATAATAATTTGTTCTTTCATAGAAAATCTCCTTTTTGCTATATGATAGCAAAAAGGAGAAAAATAGCGAATTAAATAATAAATTAAACGGCTGCTCACTAGAGCAGGACGGGGAAGATTTTTACATCGTGGGTGCTGATTCAGTGCGAAAAAAATTGGGTAGTAACACAGCATACAGAGTATTTTCTGGAAGTTTATATCTTGCCTCTACAACATACGTTTTAGATGTAACAAAATACCCAGATTATAAAAACCTTACGATCGATAACTTTTTTATGACAACTGCAGGAACATCCACAGTCAAATTGGGATATGCGCGTCCGACATTGGGGTCGTATAATCCCAGTAATGGCACAATAGTCGTTGGTTCGTCGTGGGGTGCAACCTATGTATATCTTGATTTGTGGATAATCCCTAGTATCGCACAAAAGGTAATATTATAATTATTCCTATGTCAGTATGCCGTATTGAAACGATAAATTATGAATTAATCTATAGACATTAAAACGCATCCGCCGCCGTATAAATTAACAGTTAATTCTGCATTTACAGCCTCAAATATATACAACTTGCATGTCCTATAATAATCATAGTTATCGCCGCTTATTGGGGATACCGTTTCGGATGCAAGTTCTTTTACAACAGACATAATTTGTACGCTCCCGGACGCTGCAAATGCATATTTTTTACCTGCTACAGTTTCAAATATTTTTGTTTGGAGACCTATATGCCCAGCATATCCGGGAGCGGTACCGATGACGGTTGGATTTATACTGCTAAAAGGGAAAACTGTATCAGCACCTCCAAACTTGTATCCGGTGATCTTCCCGGTGGCGGAGTCTTTAATCCATTCCGGCTGCTGCTTTAAATTATTATTTGCTCCAGATAATGTACCCAGTACAGCCTCCATAATTGGATCAGCTACGCCGGAAGCCTCGTCAACAATGAACAGCATGTTATCCTCGTGGAATCCCTGCATATTCTCTGGCTTTGTAGCAGTCCTGGCTACCGCAAACCAACGCTTTTCATAATTCCGCATGTAGATATATGTCTTGGTCCATTTTAGGATTTCTGAGAGCAAAGGAGACCTGCTCATCCATTTACTGACTTCGGACCATAACACATCATGCAGCTGCTGTTTGGTCGGTGCCGTTGCAACAATTCTGGGAAAAGGGAAACAGCATATAAACCATAATAGCGCCACAGCCTCCATACCTGTCTTTCCAACGCCTTGCCCTGATTTAATTGCAACCTTCGGATTCGCTGCCAACTCACTTAATGCCTCAGCCTGCCATCCATCCGGCTTAAATTTCAAAACTTCTTTTGCGAATACAATCGGATTCTCTCGGTATATGGGTATTCGTTTTTGGAAAAATTGCTTACGGGACGCATTATCATTCCTGTTCATCTGCACCACCCTCTCCAAGCACGCCGGCAATCCAATCATCCACCACATCATTTCCAGCAACTTCACGATCCATCTTTATTTTTTCAATTCTTATCTTCGATAATGTTTCGATGGCTTTCGTCTTTTTGCTCTGCACAGTGGATAACTCCTGCTCCAGTCTCGCAATTATCATATCTTTATTGCTTGTATGCGTTTGAATGTTGAATGACTTGCCCGGAAGCCTATCACCACTGGAAACTTTGGCTTCTATCCTCTTTTCATAGTCAGCTTCCTCCTCCTTATTTTTGAATGTTCTCTTTTCCTCGAACCGGGTAACATCTGCAACTGCAACATCCCCGTTCTGCTCCCGGTATTTGTTAATGGCTTGCAATATCCTGCGCTCCCGAATGGAAAAAAGCTGTATCTGCTCAATAAGCAACATTTCTTCGTCCTCTGGCACTCCGCCAACAAGCGCCTGTTCGTCTTCATCCAGAGCATCCATGAATACAGGCTTATACCCTCCATGCTTCGTCTGATCCGGTGGGCGGTTCGGATTTTGATTCCCCTTATTTCCTACGGCGTTCCTATTCCCTTTTGGAGCGCCTCGTTTTGGTGGAACGCTCCCTTTTTCAGAAGTGGAACGCTCCACTTGTTTTTTTTTACTGTTTTTCCCGGTAGTAGGGCGTAATTTTGCCTCCCACCCGTCCAGCGATTTCCACTTCCGAATCTTATTGTCCGGCAGCCTCAATTTTTCAGCAATTTCAACAAGTTTCATGCTTCCCTTGCTTTCAAGATACAACCGCTCCGCTTCTTTGCGTTCTGAGCTCCTTCTGTCCGTAGCTGGACTTCTTGGTGTCGGCATTTACCTCCCTCCTTTGCCATTTTATGTTGCAATCGTGGAGCACGCTGAGGACGGTATGCGCCCTCGTGCGTGTTCTCCTACGCATATCACTTGTTAAAACATTAAATTTTCGTTATAAACTCAGCCTTGGAATAACCCTGATTCGGCTTTATCATCATCTGCAGAAAATCTTCCTTGGAAAAATCCGATAATCGGAATACTTCCTCCGGCTTCATTCCAAGCTGCTTCCCTATTTCCTCTACCGATTTACCGTCATTCAGCAATTCTTTCACAATAGCTTTCATAGGTTCAAGCAGGTGCGTACCCCGCGCTCTATTGTGGGTAATGGTTCCATACATATTCCCCGCCCTGTCCTTATGGGATACAACAACTATTGGCACTTTTCCGCCAAGCAAGGAAAATAACGGCTCCTCTCCTGCAACGGTCCATCGGTGAAATCCGTCTATAATCGTAAAATCAGGACGCACCACGATCGGCAGCGTCCATCCGTTTGTCAATATAGACTGCTTTAACAGTTCCAAATTCTGTTTTGATACTTTGTTCGGGTTATAGTCGTTCGGTTTTACCTTGCTGCGCTCTACCCATTGCAAAGTCGATAATGGCAGCATCAAATTATCCATTCCGCATTTCCTCCTTCTTCTTTGCCGTGGTAATATATTTTCCGTATATTCTCTGGTATAATGCCCGGTATGAGCGCAGCTTCGGATCGCCGGAAATTAACCCTT
>JAMPGN010000257.1 GCA_023663915.1 Eubacterium sp.
AATAAGGACTTTGATGAAGACTTAAAAGCATTGCACGGAAAGATGGCTATTCCCGCAGGACATCACGAAAAGATGGATACCTTTATGTCTGTTTGCAATCAGGTACAGGCAGAGCTGCAGGAGGAACTTCCCGAGATGTGCCGTGGAGAACGGGCAAAACAGTACCGCATGGACAGGCTTTTCAGAGTTGTCCGCGCTATCCTATCTGATGCAGGACGAAGTGATGATTGCGAACAGCAGATCAACTGTTTTAAGGAAGCCGGAAAAGCACTTCTTCTCAGCGCATCGCCGGAACAAACGGCAGAAGCTATGGAAAAGAGCGTCTGTGCGGTTCGCAATCTCTATCAACCGCACCGAGATTACGACCGCTCGGATCGTCTTGCCGCGGAAATTTCCACCGATCTTGCGGGACTGGAAGCTCATGTGAACCGAAAAGATGCTTTTACCGAGAACGAAGCAGAAGATATACGCACATCGCTTCAGCGGATTGCCATGAATTGTTTTCGAGCGTGTGGAAATATTTTACGGGAGTGTCAGAAAGAAACCGCACAAGGTTTTGCGATTACACAATGAAAGGGTGTATATGGAAGGAATCACAATCTTACTCACTGCTGCCGCCATCATGGGCGGTGTTTTTATTGCCATCACAGGCTTTGCCCGTCTGTATCAGCTCAAAGCAATCAAAGCCAAAACAGCCGGAAACGGTCAGCACGGGACAGCAAGATGGGCGAGAAAGAACGAGATCAGGAAAACATATAAGCACATCCGGTTCGAACCGGAGAAATGGCGCACGGTCCCCGAAAGCCGACCGGAGGATCAGGGGATCGTGGTCGGGTGCAAGAGCAAAAAGAAGAAAACGGTTGCAATGGTGGATACGGGCGATGTCCACTGTATGATGATCGGTGCCGCAGGTGTCGGAAAGACTGCGTACTGGCTTTACCCGAACATCGAATACGCCTGTGCCTCCGGTATGTCATTCATGAGTACCGACACCAAAGGCGATATTCTTCGCAATTACGGGAATATCGCCCGGAATGAGTATGGGTATCATATCTCGGTCATTGACCTGCGCAATCCCCTGCGCTCGCACGGCAACAACCTTTTGCATCTTGTCAACAAGTACATGGACTTATATACAAAGAACCCCACTGTCCTCGCTTACAAGGCCAAAGCCGAGAAGTATGCAAAGATCATCTCCAAAACCATTATCCTCTCCGGAATGGACGCGGGTTCCTTCGGTCAGAACGCCTACTTCTACGATGCCGCTGAAGGACTGCTGACCGCATCTATTCTCCTTGTTTCGGAATTCTGTCCGAAGGAGGAACGGCACATCGTATCGGTGTTCAAGATCATTCAGGAACTGTTGGAACCGGTTAAAGGCATGAGAAGCAAGAATCAATTTCAAATTTTAATGGAACTGCTTCCACCGGAACACAAAGCCAAATGGTTTGCCGGTGCCGCCCTCAACACCTCCGAGCAATCCATGGCATCTGTGCTGTCTACGGCACTGTCGAGATTGAATGCATTTCTTGATTCCGAGTTGGAAACCATTCTGTGCAACGATACCGAGATTGATGCGGAGGAATTCTGCAATCAGAAGTCGGCCATCTTTATTATCATGCCAGAAGAAGACAGCAGTAAATACTTCATGGTGTCCCTTATCATTCAACAATTATACCGTGAAATTCTTGCCGTTGCCGATGAAAACAAGGGCAAACTCAAGAACCGTGTGGTTTTCTATTGCGATGAATTCGGGACTTTGCCCAAGATTGAATCGGCGGAAATGATGTTCTCGGCATCCCGTTCCAGACGAGTATCCATTGTTCCGATCATTCAGTCCTTTGCACAGCTCAAAAAGAATTATGGTGAGGAAGGTGCGGAGATCATTATTGATAACACGCAGCTCACGGTGTTCGGCGGTTTCGCTCCAAACTCGGAATCAGCACAAGTACTGTCAAAGGCACTCGGCAGCAGGACCGTACTGTCCGGTTCGGTGAGCCAAAGCAAGAACGATTCTTCCCGTTCCTTACAGATGATCGAGCGTCCGCTGATGACACCGGATGAACTGAAATCCTTGCCGAAAGGTACATTTGTGGTGACCAAAACCGGATTCTACCCGATGAAGGTTAAGCTGAAGCTGTTCTTCAAATGGGGGATCCGGTTTGATGAAAGCCATCCTTACACAAATCCGGAGCGTCAAAGCAGTGCCGTTGCTTACGCAAGCAGAGATCGGTTGATTGCAGCAATCCTCAAGGCATATCCAAAAGATGCCGACGCGGAAGGCGACGGCATTCCAGGCAATGCGATGCCGCTTGAACAAAGGCGGGCAGATTATGACAACCCAAGCAAAAGAAGCATTGATCCCATTGAAGAAGCTCTGACCAGCGGAAAATCCAATGATGTCATGGTCGGTCCGGAGCATGTGTCGAGGGGAATGCCATGAATTGGTTTGAATCCATTTATTCCTCCGGTCTTCCGCATCGGGCGATTGCAGTATTTATGTACCTGGTTCACAGATCGAATAAGGACGGTCAATGCTGGCCGTCTGAGGGAAGAATTGCGATGGATCTCTCGCTATCCAAATCGACAGTCAAGCGGGCGATTGCTGATTTGCGGAAACATGGCTATATCAAAAGCGAGCCAAGACACCGCAAAAGCGGTGCCAACAGTTCGTTGATGTTTTCTATCTCTGATTTTGAAAAATACCGCACGAACAAGGGATAAGTGTTTGTGTACGCTGGTCTATGGATTGGTTCACAGTGAACCGGGAAAGTGAACAATACATTATAAGAAAAATAGATAGAGCAGAAAAGAACAAATTATATGCGAGCAAAGATTCCATGCGGGAAAATAAAAAACTGAGCCATAGCCGAAATTCGACTATGGCTTTTTGTGTGTCTGTGGACAGTGTGGTGACTGCGGGAAATAGCTTGAAAGAAATAATCCGCCGATTCTATGTTGAACCGTATGGAACCTTTAGATTATGATTCTATCGAACCAAGCATATATAATATCTCCAAAAACGAATCGATAAAATGAGAAATCGGGATGTATAGAAGCCCGGCTCTTTTTATATTCTAAAAATGAGGTGCCAATCCAATAAATAGATTAGCACCCAGAATGAGCAGATACTCTGTGAGGATGTCCGTTAAGAAAAACGGTATTAGATATTCGGACATTATGGAACCGCACCTGCTTTCTGAACCTGGCAAATACAGAAAGGACGCTTTGGCCCCTTTTCTTTTTCAGCAATGACTTACAGTTGTTTGCGGTTCTATATTAATAAGAAAGGAAGAAAATGATATTCAAGGAATGGTTAACAGAATGGTTTGAAAATTATGTAAAGCCTTCGGCAAAAGACAAAACACAAATACGGTACAGCGAAATCATCAGCCAGCATCTCATTCCCGATCTGGGGGAGTATGAAATGGAGGAACTGACACCGCTGGTATTGCAGAGGTATGTCACAGAATTGATGAACAGCGGCAATCTGAAAACCGGAGAAGGATTGGCACCAAACTCTGTGAATGCAATTATTACGATTATTCAGAGCGCATTGCAGCAGGCCTGTGCAATTGGCTATTTGAACGCGTATACCGCGGATAAGATCAAACGCCCTAAAACAGTGGAAAAAAAGATCGAATGCTTTTCTGTTGCAGAGCAGAAGAAAATTGAGCAGGCAGTATGGAAGGACAAACGTCCGAAAATGTTCGGCGTGATCCTGTGCCTGTATACGGGGCTTCGGATCGGTGAGCTGCTCGCGTTGGAGTGGTCGGATATAGATTTTGCAAAAGGCGAGATTACAGTCAGCAAAAGCTGTCATGACGGAACCCAAAACGGTCGGTACTGCCGGTTATATGACGGACCCAAAACCGAAACCTCAGAACGGATTGTGCCGGTTCCCAAGCAATTGCTCCCCCGGCTTCGGGAAGCAAAAAAAGCAAGCCGTTCCCGATGGGTGATCGGGAACGGCGAAAAGATTATTTCCATAAGATCCTATCAATACAGCTTTTCCTTGCTTCTGAAAAAATTGGGGATCCCGCACCGGGGATTTCATTCGCTTCGTCACACCTTTGCGACAAGAGCCATGGAGTGCGGAATGGATGTTAAAACATTGTCTGAAATTCTTGGACACAAGAACCCGACAGTAACCCTGAAACGGTATGCGCACAGCCTGCTTTCTCACAAGCATGAAATGATGAACCGCCTCGGAAAACTGCTGTGACAAAATCGCATCTATTAGTGTAATAGGAACCTTGAACATATAGCATTATACCACATAATTACAATAAATTCAAGATGTTGGAAGAAAATATTTCCATAAATCTACAATTTCTTCATTCTTTTTCCAGATAGGTGGTGAAAACCATCGGATTTTATCACCTATTACACTAATAGGTGATAAAATTCCAGGAGATATTATCACCTATAAAATGAGGTGATTGAATGGTGGAACGGGTAGATTTGCCGGTTTCGTATGTAACGGGGTTTAGTGACGGAGCATGGCAGACACCAACCTATGCGCAGAGAAAAGAAAGGAGGAAGATCATGGAGGAAAGTTTGAAAGAATTAAACCGGCATATTGATCGGATTCTCAAAGACGATTGGAGTATGGCATGGCGTGTTTTCTACTATATTTGTCGTCACCCGGAATTGAGACCGAAACTGGAGATCTGCTATCAGAACACAAGAATGATTGCGATTCTTCACGTTGCCAAAGTATCCAGTCGTGAGGTTGTACCTTATGAGAAGGCTGCCTATTGGGCCGACCTGCTGTCAGATGCGTGTAACCCAAAAGATGTGGCGGAAGAATTTGTTCCAAGCCGTGAACAGATCGAATTTTTTAACCGGTACCCATATCAGGAGGATTTAGAACGTTCGGTTGAACTGTTTGAACAATTGGAAATCAATTCCCCGAAAAACAATGTCATGCGCCGCCTTGTTCAAGAAGCGGATATGTGATTGCTGTATACTTACAGAAGCCATGCATAGGGTTTCAATTCTGCCATTGAACGTGTAATAGGACGAAAACAAGATTCCCGATCATCAAATAGACATGACCTCGGGAAGGATTTCAAAAAAATTTTATTAACAGGAGAAAAGAATGATGAAAACAGTTGTAATGAGAAGAATGGATGAGCTTGGAAGGGTCTGCCTGCCGGAAGAGGCAAGAGCTGCATTGAACCTTTCTAAAACGAACGCGGTAGAAATTTCATGGGAGGGGGACGCTATCGTAATCAAGAAAGCAAAACCCTCCTGCCGGCTTTGCGGATCGGAAGAAAATGTGCATGAAAGGCTTGGGCTTTGTAAGGGTTGTATTGATAAGATTAAAACTGAATAAATTCAATGATCTGTTATTCATTAAAAAATAGATACATTACCATTCCAATAATTTATTGGAGGTTCAAATCTC
>JAMPGN010000258.1 GCA_023663915.1 Eubacterium sp.
GGTTATGTAAGCGCAGACGGCAGATGCCAGTTGTCCGCAGACACGATCTCCAAGATCGATGCGGCATATGAATTAGTAAAATCCGGCTCTATTGTTCCCGCTGCGAACTTCAACGGGGTAACACCGGACGACTTCTCTTGGTAGTATACAGTAGAAATACGGCTGTAAGGGAAATTTCCCTTGCAGCCTTTTTTGTTTTGCATTATTCTATAAGTAGATAGTACAGCATATGCACGCAACTCTATTCACAGAACACAATTTCAGTAAAGCGAGGCTAACGCATGTCAGATTACATTATCGAAATGAATCATATCACGAAGCGTTTTCCCGGCATCGTGGCAAATGACGACGTATCCATTCAGATCAAAAAAGGAGAAATCTACGCGCTCCTCGGTGAGAACGGCGCCGGCAAATCGACCTTGATGAGCATGTTGTTCGGCATGTATGAACCGGACGAAGGCGAAATCATTATCCGTGGCGAGAAAGTACAGATCCAATCGCCCAATCATGCAACAAAACTGAATATCGGCATGGTACACCAGCATTTTAAGCTGGTAAGCAACTACACGATCGCCGAGAATATCATTATGGGCATGGAACCCGTGAAGAAGACACTCGGTATTTTTAAATCGGTAGACCTGAAAAAAGCGAACGAGGACATTCTTGCCTTGTCCCGTAAGTTCGGTCTTGAGGTCGATCCCACCAAAGTGATCGATCAGGTCAATGTTTCCATACAGCAACGTGTGGAGATCCTCAAGATGCTCTACCGCGAGGCGGAAATCTTGATTTTCGACGAACCTACGGCGGTTCTAACCCCACAGGAGATCGAATTTCTCTTAGAGATCATCCGAAGCCTGCGCGACGACGGCAAGACCATTATCTTAATTACCCATAAATTGGAGGAGATCAAAAAGATTGCTGATCGCTGTGCGATCCTCTGCCGCGGCAGACTGATCGACGTGCTTGATGTGGCAACTACGGACACGAAAACCATGGCAAATCTGATGGTCGGCAGGGAAGTCAGCTTCACCGTGGACAAGCCGGAACCGAAATACGGCAGGGAAATCCTGCGTGTAGAACATCTGACTGTGCGCAATGAGGATAAATACGAAGTGGTGAAAGACGTCTCTTTTTCCATCCGGGAAGGTGAGATTTTCGTGGTCGCAGGGGTTTCCGGCAACGGACAGATCGAACTTGCTGACGCAATCGCCGGACTGATAAAACCCGCAAGCGGGACTGTCACCCTAAACGGCACGGATATCACCGCCTACCCAATCCGCAAGCGGAATCTTGCCGGTATCTCCTATATACCGGAAGACCGCCATAACGTAGGGCTGGTGATGGATTTTACCCTCTCAGACAATCTTGCCTTGAAAAGTTATTTCAGCGAACCTTTTTCCAAGAAAGGTGTGATAAGCGCCGGAGAATTTACAGACTATGGCGACAGGCTGATCGACAAATATGATATCCGAAGCAGTCAGGGCAATGACACCATCGTCCGCTCCATGAGCGGTGGCAACCAGCAGAAGGCAATTATCGCTAGGGAGATCGAACTTGGCTCTTTACTTACAATCTTTGTCCAACCGACACGCGGGCTAGATATCGGCGCAATCGAGAATATCCACAAACAGATCATCGGTGAACGCAGTAAGGGCAAAGCAATTCTTTTGATTTCGCTAGAACTGGACGAGGTTATGAATCTGGCGGATACGATCGGCGTCATCTACAACGGGGAAATTCAGAAAATTGCTGATGCTAAGGAACTCACACCGTCGCAAGTCGGTGAATTTATGATGGGAGTAGGAGGGCGACATGAAAAAGAATAAAAACGGCATCGTACATAAACTGATCTTACAGACCATCGGGCATGAAAAAAGGCAGCATTATATGATCCCGATTTTCACAATCCTGCTCAGCTTAATCTTCGGTATCATCGTCATTGCGCTTCTTGGCAGTAATCCTTTTAAGGCTTACTATAACCTGCTGCAAGGTTCGGGGCTGGCTCCCAAGGCTTCCTACGCAGGTCACAAAGGCATGATTACCGATTTTACGAGTTTCTTAAATGCGCTGACTCCGATGCTTTTTGCCGCGCTTGCGATTCTGATTGCCCTCAAAGCCGGGCTATTCAACATCGGCGTGTCAGGGCAGATGTTAGCGGCAGGTTTTACCGCCACCGTGCTGATCGGCTACTCCGCATTTCCGGCAGTTGTCGCAAAACCATTGGTTGTTCTGATCGGCTTTGCCATCGGCGCACTTGCCGGCGCACTGGTCGGTTTCCTGAAACACCGCTTCAACATCAACGAAGTTGTGTCCACAATCATGTTTAACTATATTTTCCAATATGTCATCAGTTTCCTCATCAATACATTCTATGTAGACCCCGTTTCGAGACAGTCTAAGAATGTAGGCGCGGCGGGCAGACTGACCCTCGTGGACGTGGTCGTCGGTGATTATAAGATGGACATTCCTCTGGGAATCCTGTTAGCCGCTGTGGGAATCGCAGTCACTGCTTTCCTGCTAAATAAAACGATTCTCGGCTTCGAGATCAAAGCGGTTGGCAGCAGTATCCGCGCCGCAGAATACGCGGGTATCCGAGTCGGGCGCACGAGAGTGCTCGCCATGATGCTCTCCGGCGGATTTGCCGGACTCGCGGGCGTCACTTACTATATGGGATACTTCGCATCGATCCAGCCAAAAGTGCTCGTGAGCACAGGATATGATGCAATCGCAGTTGCGCTCCTCGGCAACAGTTCCCCCATCGGCATTATCTTTTCTTCCTTCCTGATCACGGTGATCTCGAAGGGAAGCACTTACATGAATTCCGCTTCCGGCGTGCAGGCGGAGATCGCTTCCGCCATAACGGGCATCATACTGTTATTCAGTGCATGCGGCGCATATGTCAAATACAAAGTCAACAGATGGAAGGAGGACAACTAAATGAATACAATCATTATCGACGGATTATCTTTTGCTCTTCCACTGTTTATTATGGCGATCGGCGGCATCTACTGCGAGCGCAGTGGCATCACGAACCTCGCCATCGAGGGATTACAGGGATTCGGCGCTTTCTGCGGCGCACTTTTTGCCGTCTGTATCGCGCAGTATTTTGCAGGCAACTCACCGGTGCCTTTCTATCTGGCGATGCTGTTTGCCTTCCTCGGCGGTATGCTCTTTTCCCTGCTGCACGCCATGCTGTGTATCAAATTCAAGGCAAACCAAGTCATCAGCGGCGTAGTAATTAACATTCTGGCGATGGCGCTCACAGAATTTATGACCAAACAGATCAACGCCAGCGTTTTCGGCGCTGCTTCCAACAAGTTTGTGCTGGGCGTATCCGCCCGCATTACGGTTCCTGGACTGTCACAGATTCCCGTGCTGGGCGCAGTGTTTACCAACCTGTATCCTTTTGAGATCGTGATCGCCCTGATCGCAATCATCGCGTGGTATGTCCTGTACAAGACAAGATTCGGTCTGCATTTGCGCGCCTGTGGCGACAACCCTCACGCGGTGGACGCTGCCGGCATCGAAGTGGGCAGGGTTCGTCTGATTGCAGTCATGGCATCCGGCGCACTGTCCGGACTCGGTGGTATCTGCTTCGCCTACTCGATCTCCGCTAACTTTTCCTCGAATATCTATTCTGGCTACGGCTATCTCGCCATCGCCGCACTGATCTTCGGAAACTGGAAGATTATGCCGACGCTCGGCGCCTGCCTTTTGTTCGGTTTTGCGCGCTCCGGCGGTTATGAGTTGGTGAAGATTCTGGAAATGCCCAGCAGTTACCAGGATTTGGTGATGGTACTGCCCTATGTGCTCACGCTGCTCATGCTGATCTTTTTCAGTAAGAAAAATCATTCGCCCAAGGCGTTGGGGGAGATTTATGATAAGGGTGCGAGGTAATTAGACATGGGAGCAGGTCGATATCATAAAAGCCATGCCTCATATGAAATCCCTGCCTGATTTGTAAAATCATTTTAAGGAGATGGTAGATCATGAAGTATGTTGTTCCCTTCATTTTGAGAGAAAAAGTAAACAAAATATATATCGATTATCAGCCAATGCCGGATGCGCAGGAAGCCGGATTCACTGCATTGAAACTGCCCTTTGACGTAAATGACTGCCTCGGATATCCCATGCTGCACGCTTATTTCGGGAACAGTACCCTGCGCGGCTATGAAAGATACTGCGCCTGGATTCAGATCATCGAGCGCAGGGAATACACCGCCATCTCCTCGGAATCTCCGGCAAATATTTCCTTTGAGCTGGACGCTTCCGCGGAGATGAAAAAACATAAACTGCCTTATTTCGGAATCGGATATCCCGCGGAATTTTTTGATGCGCCCTGCAAAAACCTAGGCGACAGCGCAAAACTTGACTGGCGTGCCTATACCTATCTAGTTGACCCGCCGTCAAGAATGAACGGCAGCCAGTTAGTCTTTCTGACCGGCTTTACATGGGGATACACGGAAGACCAAAGCGGAAATATCCATTTATTGGACTTTAAAATTTTATCCGAGGATAAATGGACAGAGCATCAGAAGTATATTACCCTGCTTTAAGATTTAAGATACCGTGCTGCCTGCTCCAAAACTCAGATATGAAACACCTTCTGTACCTGCTTGAACGTCCCCAGCACGAGCATCGTCTGATTCGCGGTGATACCCGTTTCCGGCGCGATCGCTAAATTCAAGACGCCATCTTCCTTGAGCGCCATGATGTTGAGGCTGTACCTTTTGCGGACATCCAATTCACCTACCGTCTTGCCGACCCAGTCTGACGGAACCTGAACCTCGAATATCGCATGATCGTCGTCCAGCTCGATATAGTCAAAAATATGGTCGGCACTGTAGCGGATCGCCGTCCACTCGGCAAGCTGTTTCTCCGGATAAACAATCTCGTCCGCGCCGTTTTTTAACAGGAATTTGGCATGTACGTCACTCGCCGCTCTGGATACCACGAGTTTTGCCCCCAATTCTTTTAGAAGAGAAGTTGTTTCCAACGAACTCTGAAAATTATCCCCGATCGCCACAATACAGAAATCAAAATTCCGGATACCAAGGGACATCAGAAAATCCGGATTCGTGCTGTCTCCGATCTGTGCATTGGTGACAAAAGGCAGTATGGCATCCACCCTCTCCTCTTTCCGGTCTATCGCCATCACCTGATGATTCAATTCATATAATTTTTCCGCAATATTTCTCCCAAAGCGTCCCAGTCCTACTAATAAAATTGATTTCATACCTTTCCTCCTCAAACACTTTACAAAACTTTTCAATTTTTATGCGGAGAATGTCTGTTTTTCTAAAGCATTCTCTTATACGGGTTCAGATGCCAAAAATTCTATTGTATAAGTTGTGAAGGCAGATTGCACAAAATGTCCGCTCGTGTCGGACTCC
>JAMPGN010000259.1 GCA_023663915.1 Eubacterium sp.
CCGGAATGCTTAGAAAATCCATTCGACGAAACCCGACACAAGAGAACTTTTTGTGTAAGCTGCCCTCACAACTTATACGATAGATTTTTTGACATCTGAAGCCGAAGAATGAATAAATGAAGAATGAATAAATGAAGATTGGGAAAGGGACGGATGTATGTGCGGGATTGCTGGATTTTGTAATTGGGGGGATGGCTGGCAGCGGAATATTGAACGGATGAATGAGAAGATGTACCGCAGAGGGCCGGACGCTTCGGGGGTATGGGCTTCGGAAGATCATGCGGTAGTTTTGGGGCATAGGAGGCTCTCGATTGTGGATCTGACATCGTCCGGGGCGCAGCCGATGGAGTCATATGATGGGCGGTATGTGATTGTTTATAATGGGGAGATTTATAACCATCTATCGCTTAGAGAGAAGTTGATGGAAGACAAGAAGGTGACGGGGTTTCGAGGGACGTCGGATACGGAAGTTCTGGTGGAGGCGATTGCGGCGTATGGGTTGGAAGATGCGCTGGGTATGGTGAAGGGTATGTTTGCCATAGCGGTGTATGACAAAAAAGAACATATGTTATTATTGGCGCGTGACCGGGTGGGGGAGAAGCCGTTATTTTATGGATTTGTGGGGGAAAATAAATTCGTTTTCGCCTCGGATTTAAATTCGATTGCGGCGTTGGACGGGTTTGAAAATCCGATCAATACACGGGTTTTGCGGGATTATTTTCGGTATGGGTATATTGCTGCGCCTTATTCGATCTATGAGAATATTTATAAGCTGCAACCGGGGAGATGGCTGGAAATAAGAAGTCCCTTTCATAAATATGAGGTAAAGACTTATTGGTCGATGATGGAGAGGGCAGTTTATGGGCAGTCGCATCTTTTCAGAGGGAGTGAGACGGAGGCGGCGGAGGAGCTGGAACGGCTGTTGAAGGAGTCCATTCGGGGACAGATGGCTGCGGATGTGCCGGTGGGCGCTTTTCTGTCGGCGGGTATCGACAGCAGTACCATAGTATCGCTGATGCAGTCGTTGAGTGACCGGAAGGTGCGTAGTTTTACGATCGGCATGTGGGATGAAAAGTTTAATGAGGCGGATGTGGCGGGGGAGATTGCGAAGCACCTTGGAACGGAACATACAGAATGGTATATTACGGAGAAAGATGCGCAGGGCGTGATCCCGCATCTGGCGGAGATGTTCGGGGAGCCTTTTGCGGATTCTTCTCAGATACCGACGTATCTTGTCAGTAAGATGACGAGGGAACATGTGACGGTTTCTTTAAGTGGTGATGGCGGTGACGAATTGTTTTGCGGATACAACACTTACCATTCCATTGATCGGATCTGGCAAAGGTCTAGTCAGATACCATATGTTATTCGTAAGCCTGCGGGAGCGCTGCTGCAGGTTGTTGGACGGACGGGCAATCGTGCGATGACGACCAGGGCAAGGCTTTTGGGGGCGCGCAGTATTGAGGATATGTATTTGAGATCTGAAATCGGGGAGGGACTCGATATTGTAAGGAAGGAGTATGGTGTAAAGGAAGCGGTTCACTCTGTGTCAAAGGACAGAAGAAGAGCGGATGGGCGCGGGAGTGATACGGTAGACAGATGTCTGACGATCATGGATACTTATCCGTCGGGACTGCTTGAAGAGACACAGCATAATTTGATGTTGATGGATCTTTTGATGTATCATCCCGATGATATCTTAAATAAGGTGGATCGGACGGCGATGGCTGTTTCCTTGGAGACGCGGGTGCCGATGCTTGATAAAGACGTGGTGGAGTTTGCATGGACACTGCCGTTATCTTATCGGAAGAAGGACGGGGTCACGAAGAAAATATTGAGGGACATTCTCTACCGGTATGTGCCGCGTGAACTGCTGGAACGTCCGAAGAAAGGATTCAGCATTCCGCTGCATAAGTGGCTGAAAGAGCCGGAACTTCGCCGATGGGCGGAAGAACTGATCGACAGGGATATATTAGAGGAACAGATGTTATTAAATGCAGATACGGTTTGGAAAATATGGAATGATTATATTGAGAGGGATATCTGGCGTGTGCAGATCTGGTATATATTGATGTTTCAGGAATGGATGCGGTATGCACATGCACATTGAGTTTCCCTTATGCTTTCGGTGCAGAGGGCTTTGAAATGGAGGAGTGAAAGAATTTGACAAATCTTTCACAAACTATTTGTGCCTTGGAAAGGAATGATGAAAATCATGAAGGTATTCGAGCATTATCGTCCGTCACGGATCGCGACAAGGGATCAGACGGCTTTGATTTCGGTCATCGTACCGGCGTACAATATTGCAGATTATATCGAGAGGGGAATCAATTCTATCCGCAGCCAGACTTATCAAAACCTTGAGATCATCGTCGTGGATGACGGTTCTGTGGACGCGACGGGGGAGATCTGTGACAGGCTCGCTTTGAAAGATGCGCGTGTGAAGGTGATTCATAAGAAGAACGGGGGACCTGCACAGGCGCGCAATGTCGGTATTGCACAGGCAAAAGGCAGTTATTTTGGTTTTGTGGATGGAGATGACTGGATCGATCCCGATATGTATGAGAAGATGCTTGGGAGTATGTGGGAACAGAATGCTGACATTGCGATCTGCCGTTACCGCCAGGTGTACAAGACGCATACGGAAGACCAATCTGTGGACCGCACCATCGTGTTTGAAGGGCAGGAAGCGCTGCAGTACTATGTTCAAGAAACAAAAGAGTATGCGATTCAAAATGCCGCGTGGAATAAACTTTATAAGAGGGAAATCCTTACCGGGGTTACTTTTCCCGTGGGAAAATGGTACGAAGACATCATGTTCGCGACGATGGCGCTTGCACGGGCAAACCGCTGTGTTTACCTTGACACGGCATGTTATAACTATATAATAGACAGAGAGGGAAGCATCATGAATACGCAGATCAATCCGCGCACCTTCACGGATCAGATTCCCGCTTACTATGAGAAGACGAAGTTTTTAAAAGAGCTGGGGAGACAGGATCTTGCAGATGTTCATGATTATTTTTTTTATAAAAGGCTGCTGCTCTTCTATGACCGGCTGCAAAAGACAGATATTCCGGATCGGGACAAATATTTGGAACAGATCACGCAGATCATATGGGATAACAGGGAACACTATGCGAGGGCATATGCCTGTCCGGTGGCAGACCGGAGGGATTATGATAAGATGAAGCTGTTCCTAAAGTCTCCGGTGCGCTACAGGCGCAGGATAGAACTGGAAGAACAGGTGATTATCCCGCTTAAGGTGAAGGTCAAAAGGATTTTGAGGAAATGATAATCATACAGTTTGCGGGCGGACTGGGCAATCAGATGTTTCAGTATGCCCTGTATCTACAACTGAAAAGTCTGGGCAAAGAAGTAAAGATCGACGATTGGACGGGATTTGCACAGGATGCGCAGCGAGAACCGTCGCTTATGCCTTTCGGGATAAATTACGAGAGGGCAACGGTGAAAGAATTGGAACAAATGCTGGATTCGGCTCCCGGTCTGTGGAGCAAAGTGCACAGGAAATTATTTGGCAGAAACAAGAAGGCATATTTCGAGGCGGATAAGAGATATAAACCCGAAATCATGTCGTGGGACGATATTTATTTGGAGGGATACTGGCAGACGGATAAATATTTCCGTTCGGTGTCGGAGGAAGTTAAGAAGGCATACGATGTGGACAGGCTTCTTGAATATGTCCGAGAAGCAGGCGGGAAAAGTGCACAAGAGAGTCGGGGAAAGAACAAGTCGCACTCTTTGGAAGAGGTGGCAGAAACCAAGAGAACACTATTTGAGAGATATCTTGCACAGATTACATCTATGGAATCGGTCAGTGTGCATATCCGCCGGGGAGATTATCTTTTGCCGCAGAATCAGGCGCTCTTTGGGAATATCTGCACGGAAGCTTACTACTGCAAGGCGATGCGGCAGATGAGGCAGGAGTATCCGCAGTGCAGATTCTATCTTTTTACGAATGACAAGCAGTGGATCAAAGAGCAGCTTGCAGGGGTGGCAGATGCTATAGAAGTCGTAGACATCGGGGAGCAGAGCGATTACAGTGAATTTATCCTTATGAGCAAATGCAGGCATAACATATTGGCAAACAGCAGCTTTGGCTGGTGGGCTTCCTACCTGAACCGCAATCCGGATAAGACTGTGTTTGCGCCGGACAGATGGCTGAACGGATGGGACTGCCAGGACTTCTACAGGGACGATATGCGCAGGATCGCGGTGGAGTGAGGCAATGAAGGGAACAATTACACATGAGTAAACAGGAAGTTTTGGAAGAGAATAAGAAAGTCACTATGCTGCAGAAAGTCGGATATCTTTTTGACAAAAAGCAGAAACGCCAGCTTGTGGGGCTGGCAGTGTTAATCCTGATCGGCGGCATTCTTGAGACGCTGGGCGTGTCGCTGCTGCTTCCGGTGTTTGAAGTGCTGATGAATCCCGATGACGTCATGGATAACAAAAAAGTGGCAATGCTGGTAAATGCCTTAAATATTCAGACAGGCACGCAGCTTATCATCATCATGCTCAGTACGCTGAGCGTACTGTATGTCGTTAAGAATGCATACCTTTTGTTCCAGACATATGTGCAGAATACATTTGTGACGCGTAACCGTAACCGCATGATCAGCCGGGTGATGCGCGAGTTTCTGAACAGACCGTACGAGGTGTATCTCGGCGCGGATATTCCTACGGTATTCCGTCTGACAGACAGCGACATCCCGAACGCCTTCCAGCTGGTCCTGGTGCTGATCCAGATGGTGACGGAGATTGTGGTGGTAGTGTCGTTATGCATTGTGGTAGTGCTTATGAGTCCCGTAATGAGTATTCTGGTCATAGGAGTCTTTCTGGGAATGACGCTTATCATCATGAAGGTCTTAAAACCGCGGCTGAATGACATCGGACACCGGAATCAGGCGATACAGTCCCGTATTGCAAAGTGGCGCATCCAGTCCATCTACGGTTTAAAAGATGTGAAAGTACTGCACCGGGAAGAGTTTTTCGTGCGCAATTATTATGAGAGCGGCGCGGTCGGCGCGAATGTGGCGAGGAATTATGCGGTGCTTAATAATATGCCGAGGCTGTTGATCGAGACGGTCTTCATGGTGTCGGTGTTTCTCTTTATCATGTTTTATATGATGCGCGGCGGGGATATGGCAGTACTGTTTCCACAGCTTTCCGCCATGGCGGTGGCGGCGATCCGTGTGCTGCCGGGCACGAACCGCATCAACACTTACCTGTCGGAAATCGCATACTCGCAGCCATGCCTGGATTATCTCTATGAAAATCTCAACGAGAGTATGAAGATGGATGTAAACGGCAGT
>JAMPGN010000025.1 GCA_023663915.1 Eubacterium sp.
CTCATTTATGGAATTTCCTTCTGCGACAAGCTGCTCCTTGATATACTCATACTCATCCTTCAACTTATCTAAGATTTCATTCTTTCCGTCTTTTATATCCTTCTCATACCGCAGCACATAGAACGGTATGAGTATCAGAAGCCTTTTCTGGAACATATCTTCTTTGGAAAAACTTTGTGCCTGCACTACCGGTACTTCATACAGGACTTTCTCCCCGTTAGGCATAACAATCTGTAGTTTTAAGGCATCTTCCTTTTCTATTCCCGGTCTTACACACACCATACAAGATTGAGGAAACTGAAAACTGAGAGGTTCTTTGTCTCTTTCCCTCGGTTTCCTTTTCAGTTCATTCATTAAGATATTTCTTGTCTCTTCCAAAGCAATCCTAAAATCATACTCGATCATGCGTATGACCATCAGCCCGTCACTTGTACTCTGGCACTCGATATGGTAGATCTTATCCCGTATCCTAAGCATGGCGTCATTGATTATCTTGCCATCTAAACTATGGTACTCATTCCTTCCCTGAATGATTACCTCATCTTCTTCATAATCAGCATGAAATACTTCATTTATCAACGCTACCGCAAGCATTGGGAATCTCTGCAGAAGCGTTTTGAATACGCTGTCAAAAATATCAACCATGTTCTCGTTTAGATTTTCTGGTGATTTCACATCTGTTACTTTATTGTCTTGGGTATTCATTATTTATTGTCTTCTCCTCCTAAATCCTAACTCGTCAAGCTGCCTATGCAAAGATAATCTGATACCCCTCCAATTTATTGTTTTGATTATATCATACCTTTATAAATCAGTTATACACTTTTGATAAATATGCTTTTTCAACTCAGTTGAAAGTATAATATAATATATTATCACAATATAAAGGGATGCTGCATTCTTGACCGGTATTCAGGCTAATGTCCTCATTTATTACGATATGACTGCTATTATAGTATCCTTTCATTGCCGCTAACATAACAAAACGCGCCTTTCTTTTATGTATTAGTTTTTATTATGTCCAAAATCCTGCTGTTTGTATAGTAAACTGATTATAATTTGCTATATTAGTAATTTTAGACGTATGCGTTTATTCATAAAAGTTCATAGCATCTCTATCCGAAATACTCCTGCATCAGGGAATCCATTAGGGTTTGTGTTTCAGCTAGGGATTTTTGGATTGTAAATTTCAATTCGTCGGTCTGATGGACGAAGGAGTTATAACTATCTTGCACATATCTTGGCGGCTTAATTATTTGAAAGTTTGACACAATCGGAACATTCAAATTCGGCATTGTCTGTCCGACCGCCATATCCTCTATTGTCTTCTTAAATGAAGGAAACGATATTACCTTTTGTATATAATCAGCAGTAACTTCTCCTTTGCTTCTAATCAATAAACTTCCTGTCCCACATAAAAATCCTTCTTCCAAAACAACTGCACATCTCCCCATTTCTCCTCGTCTTCCCATAACTACATCTCCCACCTTCAAATGATAAGCTGATAATTCATTAAATTTTTCATCAGAAATAGTCAGTTTAGTATCAGGCGTAACTTTCCCCTCTGCAATATGGGATGGATTCAATAATGGATGACCTCCCTCAATGTAATCCTCTTTATGCAATAACGAACCAAATGGACCAATTTTTATATCTGCCAATTCAGATAGTGGTACTTTTTCATATCCATGTGGATTGCCAACCGGATCCCCAAACATCTCCACAAATCGAGACTGAATCAAAACATCAAGATTCAAAATTTGATTTTTTTGCATCTTAACTATTCTATCAATCGCATCTAATTGCCTGCATATCAATTTCTGTTCTGCAATCGTTATATCCTTGACTTCATGTTTTGAAATATACTCATCCGTTTTCAGATTATGAAGTCCTGTTGTCCGATTTTCAAATATTCTGGTTCCGCCTTTCTTATAATTTGAAAAAAGCGAATAAAATATATATTTTGGCTCCCATTTTTCTTGGTTCTTAACTCTTAACAATCCGGTAAAATTGTTAAAAAGATACTTATGCTCCGGTCCATCAAAGAAAACAACTCTTCCAACCGGCTGATTATCGCTTCCGCCGGATTTTTCAATAATAATATCGCCATGCCTTAAATATTTCTCTTCAATATTTTTCTTATTGATCGTTCTTGTGACTACACCTTCATAATCAATAAAACCTTCATTTGTAAAATTAGTCGTTCTTAAAACAGGTATCCCCATACCATCAACATGGTCTGTTCCCCATTCGCCTGATAAAGCCTTTCCTACAATTTCAGCCAGCCTTGCCATTCTTCACCTCTTTTTATCCCAAATATTGTATACTATTTAGGACCAATTTTCTCTTTTTCTGTCACCCTATCTATCACCTTATCTGTCACCTACAGGTTACAGAAAAAGTTTCCAGTAACCTTTTCGATCTGAACCAACCCTTTCTATAATGCCCTTGTCTTTTAAACCTTTGATGCGTTTCGATACCGTTTTTCTGCTTATTCCAAGCATTTCCGCCAGCACAGCCGTCGTGTAAGAAGGGTCTTTCCGTAAAAGTTCTGTCACCTGTCTTTCTTCTTCTGTAACCTTTTCTATCACCTTTTCTGTAACCCTTTCTGTCACCTGTCTTTCTTCTGTAACCTTTTCTGTCACCCTATCGGTATCAGCTCTACTTTCACTAATTCCATTTTCAATATTACGTTGCTGTTCCAATGGAACCGTCAGCTTAAATACGTCACCTTCTTCAAAATCCGGCTCGCCACCGGAATAAATCTTTGTAAATTTATATAAATTACGAACTCCGGAACCCAGGGCATCTGCATAGCCAATATTCACAAAAAACTTTGCCAATAACGGATTCTTCGGATACGGTGTAAAATCCTGCAACTCTATCCTCCCAACGCGTCTTGCACGATTCCAATTTTCCGTATATATTTTATCTTCCTCTATAATCAGCTTTGCCGGAAAAGCACTACCAAATTCCCTGTGTACGAGAAGATTACTGACAATCTCTCTGGCAATGACACTCCTAACGCTCATACTGATATTATCTATCAGAAAAAACTTATCATTCGTATGTTTCGAGATAAACCCCATCAACAAATCGTAGCTCTCAATCAAATTATTTTCTACAATCAGCCGGTCATCATACCGATCCATATTTTTGACACGATAGATCGCATCCGTCTTATATCCCGGCACACAGGATTGTATGGATTCCGGCTTCCCAAATAAAAGAATACAAGCCATGTTATAGCCTTCCTTCCCTGTGCTCCTGTCCTTTTCATACAATCCCGCACTTTTTAGCAGATCCATATCCGAGAGATTTTTCCATGGATGGTCTTTATATTTATTTACCGCCATCTGCCTTGCTTTTCCAATTAGTTCCATGCACAGATCATTCTCCGTCGCATAAGGAAAAATTTTCCGTTCCGTATACGTTGCAGATTTCCGGCTGGATATATTAGCCACTAAATCAGCCGAGGTAGAAATATCCTGATCTGCATCCTCATTGCGGTCATAAATCCTATTGTTGCAAAATTCAATCTGTGAACTGACCGGAATATATACCCACAAAACTTTCCTGCCCTTATATTCAATTTCTTCTAAATTCAGATAAAGTGATGGACTTATTTTCTGTGGGTTATTAAGCATATTCACAAAATTCTTTTTCATGTCCTCAATGCATTTCGGATTTACGCCAATCACTGTTCCTTTATGGTTTACTTCTTTGATGCCTAAAAGCATATAACCGCCATAGCGATTGGAAAACGCACATACGGTTTCAAACACACTGTTATTTAATCCATTCACGCATTCTTTATATTCGATTGTAAACCCTTCTCCAGCCTGCAATAATTCTTCCAATTTCGCAACTGTCATATAACACCTCTGTTTTTACACACTGTTTTTAAATACTTCCAAGACAAATTATCTCTATCCGAAATACTCCTGCATCAGGGAATCCATTAGGGTTTGTGTTTCATTTAAGGCAGTTTGGGTTTTAAGTTTCAATTTGTCTACTTGTCGAACAAAATCTAGAAACTCTTCCTGCCTATCCATAGTTGGTACAAAACCTCTTAATTTTGCTATCTTACCTTGAAATAAATTTGCTTGTGCTGATGCTGTTTTTGCGCTATTGATCTGATCTTGTAGATAATCCGAAGTAATCATGTATTCAGCAAAAATAGGATTTATTCCGTTTTTAAATCTTAACAATGCTACACTTCTTACCATTTGAAATTTCATATCGGATGGTACACTACAACATCTACCCACTGTACCAGAACATGAAATCAACACATCTCCTTCTTGCGGAACCACTCTCTTTGAAATTCTGTCATATTCCCCTTGATCAATATAATCAACATCATCTAATTGTAAAGAATGGTTTAACACATTACGAGCTGATAGCAAATAAATTCCTTTTTCAACCCGTCTCGGAGTAATATGTTCCCCATCTGTAATGAAATCTGTTAATTCATCAAATGTTTTCATTTCCCAATTCATAGAATTTATTCTCAAATCTCCAAACATCTCCACAAATCGGGATTGAATCAAATTATTTAATTGCTTGATTCGCTCCTTGTGCAGCAGCACTAAACTTTGACATTTGTTTAGAATCTTGGCACAACCAATCTGTCTGTCTAAATCCGGCAGCGGAATCTCGATATTTTCCACTATGGATTTTGATATTTCCTTAAATGTCGCTCCCCTGCCAAGTGAATTTAAATAATCGGTACGTCCTTTCAGAAACCAATACAAATACCTGTTATCTATTTTTTCACAACAGATCATATTTTTGAAGCCTTGATTGCAGTACATTTCCTTGCCTGCTATGGCAACTTTCCCTATAGGTGCCCGCGAAGATAAAATAACCGTTCCCTTGGGAAATGGTCGTAAACCTGTTTTTTTAACAGCAACATCTGTTATTTTTCGTTGGCTTTCCTCTATTATATAGGTTTCATCAGTTAATTCCGCCGGCGTGATCCAGTCAATGTCGCCATTCCAATATTCAGCTACCTCCGTTTTAGGCGTGCTTCCGGAAACAACCTCGCATACCTCTCCTAACCTTATTCGTTCCATAATTTAACCCAAAATTCAACATATTATTTTTTTACAATAATCCTATCCCTATGCAGCATACAGTTCTATCACCTTTCCTACCTCTATCAGATCATCGTCTCTGACTGGACCATGTATAATATCCACTTTCAGCCCCAGAACCTCCTCTAACTGCAATCTTATATCCGACAATGCCAAGAGTGTAATCGGTTCTGAAAACTCCTATCTGTTACTCACTTCCAGTTTCTTCATAATCCTCTGCAACCTTTATAAATAACACCTGTTTACTTCCCAAGCATCTTCTTCAACTCCGCCATTTCTGTCTGAATCTGCTCCTCAATCTGTTCGATACGGGCAATAATCACATCCGGAGAATCATACTCGACTTTTTCATACACAATCTCTTTGTACTTATTAATGGAAAGGTCATAATCATTCACCGCAATCTCTTCCAGCGGTACAAAGAAGCTCTGCTCTGTTCTCGCCCGGTCAGCTTCCTGTTCCAAATGATCAAACCTGCTGATAATATCTGGAATATCACACTCTTCTATCTCCTGCCGCTTGTCATCCAGACTGTACCCATCCGCCTTCATGTCATAGAACCACACTTTGTCCGTTCCACCAGATCCCGTTTTCGTAAATAAAAGGATCGCTGTCGAAACTCCCGCATACGGTTTAAAGACACCGCCCGGCATGGAAATCACGGCATTCAGTTTATTATGCTCCAGAATCTCTTTTCTGATCTGCTTATGGGCGTTACTGCTGCCAAATAGTACACCGTCCGGAACAATAACCGCCGCTCTTCCACCCTTTTTCAAAATACGAAGGAATAATGCAAGGAAAAGCAGTTCCGTCTTTTTCGTCTTCGTAATTTTGAGCAAGTCAGCAGATACGGCTTCATAATCAAGACTCCCCTTAAAAGGCGGATTGGCAAGTACCAGACTATATTTTTCAATATCGGCATTCTGCTCTGACAAACTATCCCTATAGGAAATGTTCGGATTGTCAACACCATGCAAAAGCATATTCATCGCACCAATACGAAGCATTGTCCTGTCCATATCATTTCCATAAAACATGTTATTATTAAAATGCTCCCGCAGTTGTGCATTAAGGAACATATCTGCATGATTTTCACGCAGATATCGCTGCGCCTCAATCAAGAATCCCGCACTCCCCATCGCAGGATCTATAATCATGTCCTCCGGCTGGGGTTTTACCAGATCAACCATCAATTTTATGATGTGCCTCGGCGTTCGGAACTGACCATTCGTACCCGCCGTGGCGACTTTTGACAGCAGATACTCGTATAAATCGCCTTTGGAATCCTCGTCGCCAAGTTCCAACTTGTCAATTCCGTCCACAATTTTCGTGAGCATCGCCGCAGTCGGAATCTTGAAAATCGCGTCTCCCATGTAGCGCGCATACGCGGATTCTCCATCTTGGTGCAGATTTTTAATAAACGGAAATACACCGTTTGCAACCATTTCATACATTTCTTCCGCAGAACCCAAATTCTTAAATCTGCTCCATCTGTATTTCTGGCATTCTTCCGGAAACATGGACTCAAACGGCACTCCAAGGAAATTCGCCTCATTTTCTTTGGTGGTCTCAACGTCATCTAACTGCTTGATAAACAGCAGGTATGTAAATTGTTCAATTACATCTAATGGATTGGTAATTCCGCCAGTCCAGAATGTCTCCCATATTCGATCAATCTTATTTCGTAATTCACCTGTAATCATATCATTCTCCGTTTCGTGAGGTTATTGTTACCAGTCTCTCCGCTATCCATTGTAACACAACGCGCCTTGAATTTCATTCATATCTTTTATCCAAACAAAAAAGACAGACAATGAAATGATCAAAGTCTGTCCTTTACCCTAATTCTCCCCCATCCTCAACAATTTCGCGCTCTGGTCCGCCGCAATGCACGCATCAACGATCTCCTGAATATCGCCGTTCATCACCTTATCCAGTTTATAGATCGTCAGATTGATGCGGTGATCTGTCACACGTCCCTGCGGGAAATTGTAGGTTCTGATCTTCTCCGAACGGTCGCCCGTCCCGATCTGGCTGCGGCGCATCTCCGCCTCCGCGTCATGGCGCTGTTGCTGCTCAATGTCATAGAGTTTTGCCCGCAAAAGTGCAAAAGCCTTCGCTTTGTTCTGAATCTGCGACTTCTCAGTCTGGCTATACACCACGATCCCCGTCGGATAGTGGGTCAGACGAACCGCCGAATCCGTCGTGTTCACGCATTGCCCGCCATTTCCCGATGCTCTCATGACGTCTATTCGTATATCTTTATCCTCAATAACGATATCTATATCTTCATCCGCCTCCGGCATTACCGCCACACTGATCGTAGACGTATGGATACGACCGCCGCTCTCCGTCTCCGGCACACGCTGTACACGGTGCACGCCGCTCTCATATTTTAAAACAGAATACGCGCCCTGACCCGTCACCATGAAAGTAACGCTCTTCATGCCGCCGATCCCGATTTCCTCCACTTCCATCGTCTCCACTTTCCAACGTCTGCCCTCGGCATAATGCACATACATACGATAGATTTCCGCCGCAAAGAGCGCCGCCTCATCACCACCCGCCCCCGCGCGGATCTCCACGATGACATTTTTCTCATCATTCGGGTCTTTTGGCAAAAGCAGGATCTTTAATTCATGCTCCAACTCTTCCACGCGCTTCTTGGCATTAGAAAGCTCCTCTTTCAGCATCTCACGCATGTCCTCATCCGATTCGCCATCCAGCATGGCAACAGAATCCTCAATATCCTGATTGCACTTTTTATACTCTTTATAGGCGTTCACGATAGGCGTAAGATCACTCTGCTCCTTCATGAGCGCACGGAAACGCGTCTGATTGTCCGCAACGTTAGGCTCACTCAGCTCATTCATGATCTCCTCAAATTTTCTCAACAAATCTTCTAACTTATCAAACATAACTACCTCCACACTGCCGTATGTTCTATATTTCTCTACAATTCACGCGAGTTTTCAACGATTCCTCACACCGTCGATTCTTATCACAATCTCACGCTGTATACGCCACACACCACGCGGTCAAGTCCCGCATAATCTTGAATCACTTCCACTTCGGCATAACCTGCCTTTTCCATAAGCGCACGGACTTCCTCACCTTGATCATACCCGATCTCCAGAAAAAGCATTCCGCCGCCGGTCAGATAATCCCCAGCCTGCGCTATGATCTTACGATAAAAGAAAAGCCCGTCCTCCTGTCCATCCAATGCGAGATGCGGCTCGTGTTCTTTTACTTCAGGCATCAAGGATTCAATAACATCTGTTTTTATATAAGGCGGATTGGAGACAATGATATCAAACTTTTCGCTGGAATCGAGCTTTTCAAAAAGATCCCCTTGAACCAGTCTGACCCGTTTCCCGAATGTCAACCCATCAGCCGCCCGGTCATTTTCCGCAAAATGTTCTCCACTCCATCCTAAAATTTTCTCTGCATTTTTCTCAGCAATCCGTAAGGCTTCCTCCGAGAGATCAACTCCCACGCCCTCACAATCATTGGAATAATGCATAAGGCTCAACAAAATACAGCCCGAACCGGTGCACATATCCAGCACCCGCATTCCATCATGAAGATAACGCAGGACTTCCTCCACGAGTACTTCCGTATCCTGCCTTGGAATCAGCACATCTTCGTTGACGATAAATGTCAGTCCCATGAAATCCTGTTCACCCGTGATATGCTGTAATGGCACGTGCTTTTTTCGCTTTGCGATGCATTCCTCATACCGCTCATATTCCTCGCTTGACACGATCCGGTCGCCATGTGCAAGCAGGGTATTTCTGTCTGTGCCACAGCACCACTCTAGTAAAAGCCTCGCGTCCTGTTTCGCCTCAGCGATTCCTGCCCCGGCTAACTGCTCCTGTCCCCACCTATAACTTTCTGCATAGGTCAGTTTTACATTATGATTCCTCATTCCTACTCGTCATCTTCCAATTCTTCATCCACCGGCTCATCGTCCCTCAGCCATGAATCGTCCACCTCGTACCCGAACGCCTCATACAAATATGCTTTCCAGTCAAAAACCGCCTCCACCGCGGCGATGGCAACCTCGACCATGCTCTCATCCGGCTCCTTGGTCGTAAGTCTCTGCAGCCACATTCCCGGCGCAGAAATGATCCTGACCAATATATTATTACTCCTGCCTGCAAGACGAATGATTTCATAAGAAATACCCGCAATCACCGGAATCAGCGCAATGCGGATCAGAACGCGGTACACCGGATTTTCGACCCGGATAAAGAAAAACAGAATCACGCTCACCAGCATAACAAAAAGCAGAAAGCTGGTTCCGCACCGTTTATGCTGTTTGGAACTTCTCATAACATTTTTGACCGTCAGCGGACGCCCTTTTTCAATACAGTTAATGCATTTGTGCTCCGCACCGTGATACATGTAAACACGCTTGATATCTTTCATCAGGGAAATGCTGAGCACATACGCCACAAAAATCACAATCCGCAGCACCCCTTCTAGGATCGCCATAAAAGAATCATTTCGGATATACTCCTTAAAAAGAGAAGTCAGATAGTAAGGCAGCACCATAAAGATCGCGATCGCAAGCACAAACGAAAACACCATGACGATCGCGCTGAACACTTTGTCCGCCTTATCTTTGAAAACCTTGTTAAATGCCTTATCCGCTGCCGTTTCCTTAGCATCTTCATCCTCATAAAAAGATGCCGAGAAATTCAGACTCCTCATTCCGAGAATCAAAGAATCCACAAATTGAAATATTCCCCGGATAAACGGGATATTTAGGAGTTTACTCCCGTGCACGATTCCGATATAATGCTCGACTTCCACCTCGATCTCCCCATCGGGTTTCCGGACCGCCACCGCATACTGGTCCTTATTTTTCATCATGATTCCTTCCAGCACCGCCTGTCCGCCGATACCGGAGTATTTCATTTTTTTCTTCTTAGCCATTGTGTATTCCTCATCTATACTTATCATTATTCTCCGCCCGAAAGAATACCACGCTACAGGCAGACTTCTTCCGAACATGACTTCGACTTCATGTTATTAGAAAAGGTTGAGATATGCACCTCAACCTTTTTGTACAAACTTATTTGCTTACCACACCGTACTTCCTGTTGAACTTATCAATACGTCCGCGCGCCTGTGCCGCTTTCTGCTGTCCTGTGTAGAACGAATGACACTTGGAACAAACTTCAACGTGAATCTCCGGTTTCGTCGAACCGGTCACAAATGTGTTGCCGCAGTTGCACGTTACTGTTGCCTGATAATACTTCGGATGGATTCCTTCTTTCATCTCTACTCCATACTCCTTTCTCATCCTATGCCACCGTAAATCGACAGCTTTTACATTGTAGCATAGGCGTTTCGGGTATGCAAGACTTTTATCAAATAAATTTCATTTTTTTGACCATATTGACAAATTCAAAGTTATTCTTAGTCCTTGCGAACATATCCAATATTTTTTCCACGGCTTCATCCGCTTTCATACCATTTAATGCCTTACGAATGATATTGATCGCATCCAGTTCTTCCGGTGACAGGAGAAGATCTTCTCGTCTGGTGCTGGATTTCGGTATATCGATTGCCGGGAATACTCTCTTCTCAGACAATTTGCGGTCAAGTACCATCTCCATATTACCGGTTCCCTTAAACTCCTCGTAAACCACGTCGTCCATCTTACTTCCTGTCTCCACAAGCGCCGTCGCAAGAATCGTCAGGCTGCCGCCCTCCCTCATATTACGCGCCGCGCCAAAGAAACGTTTCGGCATATGTAATGCCGCCGGATCGAGACCACCGGACAAAGTACGTCCGCTGGGCGGAACTACCAGATTATAAGCCCTGGTCAATCGGGTAATGCTGTCTAACAGGATCACAACGTCCCTGCCGTGTTCCACGAGACGTTTCGCACGCTCGATCACCATCTCGGACACTCTCTTATGATGTTCCGGTAACTCGTCAAAAGTGGAATAGATCACTTCCACATTCGGACCTTCGATTGCCTCCTTAATATCCGTCACTTCCTCCGGACGTTCATCGATCAACAGAATAATCAGATGCGCATCAGCCGCCGTTCTGGTAATCGATTTCGCCACTTCTTTTAACAAAGTCGTCTTACCTGCTTTGGGCGGGGACACAATCATACCTCTCTGCCCCTTGCCTACCGGACTCATCAGATCCATGATACGCATCGCAACCGAGGCGCCAGGTGTCTCCAATTTCAACCTCTCATTCGGGAATATCGGCGTCAAATCCTCAAAATTCGGTCTGCGCATCGCAATTTCCGGCGGAAAGCCATTGATGGACTTTACATACAAAAGGGCGCTGAACTTCTCATTCTGCGTCTTTACCCTCGTATTCCCTTCCAAAATATCACCTGTTTTCAAACCAAAACGGCGAATCTGGCTAGGAGCCACATAAACGTCATTCTCACCGGGCAGATAATTCTCACAGCGGATAAACCCGAACCCATCACTCATAACTTCCAAAATACCGCTTGCGGTAATGCCACTGTCCAGCTCCGAAGGAAACTTCTCCTCCTCAGCCCCCTCTCTCTTCGCCGGAACGACAGATTTCACCGCCACTTCCTTGCCAGCCGCCTTGTCCTTCTCATCCTGTGCCAGCATAGCCTCCACGATCTGCGCCTTCTTCATCGTAGAAGTTCCTTTGATGCCTCTTCCTTTTGCGATCGCCTTAAGATCGGCAAGCGCCAACGACTCATACTTTTCTCTCATACATGCCTCCTGTATTTTAATAAATCATCTAAATCTATATACAATCTTCCGTATACGTTCTTTCGTCTAGGGATTTATAATCTGATGTGTTAATCGAAATGATCTATTGTACTATTGCACATTATACACTACATTTCCCAAAATAGAAAGCATTTTTTTGATATTGCACAGAAATTATAAATATTATATCATATACACGGTGGCAATGAGCAGTGCCATAATGAAAGATGACAAATCGGCTGCTCGCAGACGCATTTGTCAGATTTCAGAGTTTGACTTATGTCAAACTCATATGATAGGGCGAAGCCCGTGATGAAGAAAACCGAAGGTTTTCTGAATATGCACTGCGGAGTAATCCCCACTATTGTATTTATCCACAATCTAAATCCAGATTTAAGAAACGAGGTACACCATGACAACGAACGAAAAAGCACTGAAACTCCACGAACAATGGCACGGCAAACTCGAAACCGTATCCAAAACCCCCGTCAAGACACGCGAAGACCTCTCCCTCGCCTACACTCCCGGCGTCGCAGAGCCTTGCAAAGTGATCGCACAGGACAAGGAAGCCGCCTACACCTACACGTGGAAGTCCAACACCGTTGCGGTTGTGTCCGACGGCAGCGCCGTACTAGGCTTAGGCAATATTGGTCCCTATGCCGCTATGCCGGTCATGGAAGGCAAAGCCGTATTATTCAAGGAATTTGGCGGTGTCAACGCCGTCCCGATCTGTCTCGATACACAGGATACCGAAGAGATCATCAAGGCTGTAACTTACCTTGCCCCCGGATTTGGCGGCATTAACTTAGAAGATATCAGCGCTCCCCGCTGTTTTGAAATCGAGGAACGCTTAAAAGAAATCCTAAACATTCCCGTTTTCCACGACGATCAGCACGGGACTGCCATCGTTGTTCTCGCAGGCATCATCAACGCCTTAAAAGTCGTCGGAAAACAGAAGGAAAATTGCAAAGTTGTCGTCAATGGCGCCGGAAGTGCAGGTGTTGCGATTACTAAACTTTTGTTAAATTACGGTTTTATAAATATAATCATGTGCGATAAGGTAGGAATTATCGGTAAAAACACTGTCGGCTTAAACGATATGCAGCAGAAAATGTCCGAGGTAACGAACCCGAACAATGAAACCGGGTTCCTTGCCGATGCTTTGAAGGGAGCAGATATTTTTGTAGGCGTTTCGGCGCCGAATATCGTAACGGCTGATATGGTATCTTCCATGAACTCTGATTCTATCCTTTTTGCTATGGCAAATCCGGTTCCTGAGATCATGCCCGACATAGCGAAAGCCGCCGGAGCGAGGGTTGTCGGCACGGGACGTTCTGATTTCCCGAACCAGGTCAACAACGTGGTCGCTTTTCCCGGCATCTTCAAAGGAGCTTTAGAGGGACGCGCCGTACAGATCACTGAAGAGATGAAACTGGCTGCCGCCCACGCCATTGCAGGACTCGTGCCAGAAAACGAACTGAACGAGGACAACATCATGCCTGAGGCTTTTGACCCGAAGGTGGCTGAGGTTGTTGCAAAAGCGGTGAAATCCCACATTAAATAATATTCGGAGCAGGAACATGACGCGAAGCGACTGGCACGGAAAACCATATTATTCCTTAGATGCATATCTTAAGAATACTTATGGCAGGAAATTATATAAGATCGCGATCGATGCCGGTTTTACCTGTCCTAACAGGGATGGCACGCTAGGACGCGGTGGCTGTATTTTCTGCAGTGCCGGTGGCAGTGGAGAATATGCGGTTCCAACGACAGAATACGCTTCTGTTGCCAAGCAGATTACAGCCGGGATCTCCCTATTTCGCAAGTCGAAAGCGGATCGGCTCACCCCCTTCCTCACAGACTCAGAAAGCCCTCGTTTTATCGCATATTTTCAGGCGTACACAAACACATACGGTCCTGTGCCGCATCTTCGCACCCTCTATACGGAAGCGTTGAAAGAATCTTCCGTCGCAGGTATATCCATTGCGACGAGACCGGACTGCATCACAGAAAATATTGCAGTCATGTTAGCTGATCTCCGTACAGAATTTCCGGACAAATTTGTCTGGATCGAGTTAGGACTCCAGACGATTCATTATAAAACTGCCAATTGGATCAGGCGCGGCTATCCACTGCCTGCTTATGATAAATGCAGCGATCTGCTGCGACAAGCCGACATACCGTTCATTACCCATGTGATCTTAGGATTGCCTTATGAACTAGAAGAACAGGTGTTATCAACCATCGCCTATTTAAACAAAAGCGGCACATGGGGCATAAAACTGCAGCTTCTTCATGTACTGCGTGGCACTGATCTGGCAGAACTCTATGCGCAGGGCGATTACGTTCCCTTATCACAGGAAGCCTATACGAATCTTGTGATCGATTGCCTGGAACATCTTTCTCCCGACATCGTAGTACACCGACTCACGGGAGATGGCGCAAAAAATTTGCTGCTCGCTCCCCTTTGGAGTCTGGACAAGCGCGGCGTTCTCAACACGCTGCACCATACCATGAAACTTCGCGGCGCCTATCAAGGGTGCATGTACCGACCTGACAGATAATTGCATTTGTAATAACCATTGTTATTTATTAGTCGATATCGCAGTTTTGTCTGCGTAGCAAATACATAGAAAGGCTTATTCATGACACAAGACCCGTTAACCCTATACAAATTAATCGTGCTCTATATGCTTGATCGTGTCACTTTTCCCCTGACCAAAGCCCAGGTCGGGAATTTTATACTGGAAAAGGAATACACCAATTTTCTGACCTTACAGCAGGTAATCTCGGAACTGACCGACGCCGATCTCGTAGAGGCAAGATCAAGCCGCAACCGCACGTATTTAGCAATCACCGCTGAGGGCAGACAGACGCTCTCTTTCTTTGAAAAACAGATCAATGCTTCCATCAAAGAGGAGATCAATGCTTTTTTTCATGAGAATGAACTGGAGATGCGTAACGAGACATCCATCCTCTCCGATTACTACAAAGCCGTTTCCGGCGAGTACGAAGCACATTTACTGGCAAAAGAAAAGGACGTAAAGATTGTTGAGATCACTCTTTCCGTCCCCGATGAAGATACCGCTTCCGCCATCTGCGCCAACTGGCAGAAAAAGAATCAGGATATCTATCAATATATCATCAAACAATTATTCTGACTGCCATGTGACATTTTATGATATTTTCTGCCAGACAGCCCATTTTTCTAATTTCCTAGTGGCGCGAAATCACTTCACTCCAACTGCTGATTCCGATCACCCGCAGGGCAAAATCCGTATATGCAGCAGATTCCGCCGTATCCACATACTTGTACGCATTGTAGATGGACTTGCGACCGCCGCCTTGCGTATTGATACCGAGGGCAAGCCCTTGCGCCACTTCTGACGCGGCATCTGTCTCCCGTGAGAACAACATGCTGTCAATATATCGGTTCGCCTCGATCACCTTATAGGCGTACACAAACGATGCCGCCTGCAAATCCTGTCCCGCTGAGGAAGTATAGCCCATCTCACTTAAAATAACATGCCTTACTTCTCCCGAATCCGTCAGATACTCTTCTTTTTGCAGATAATCCGTGAGTACATGGATATTCTTGATCGTGATCACCGGCGTTGTCTCCGAATTAAGCACATAAGAACCAGCCCTTCCGCTGGTGCTCCACGCTTTGGCGCTGGTCAACGGATAATTGTATGGGTGCTGTGCCACTCCCCAGTCAATATTGCCACCCGCCGTAATATTTCGGTTAAACTCATCCAGAATCTCCTTAGAGCTGTAGCCGTTATTCGAGTACAGGCTCTTACCCCACTGCTGGTCTAACGAAATATAAACCCTGGCATTGCCATTCACGCTCACGATGGAATTATAAAAGATCCGGAATGCTTTCGCATACTCTTCCACGTAGCTTGCCGTGTCCATATATTCTATGTAGTTCCACTCGCTTCTGGCATTGATTTCATTGCCGATAACCCAGTTCATGACCTTGCCATGCCCACTGCCGGAATAACGGTTTGCCAGAAAAGAGGCAATCGCCGCGATATATTCCGTGCCGTCCTCGTCCGTGGCGTTAAACGCATAATACGGCGCCCTTCCACCCGAACGCGCCTTCGGATGGATCAGCTGCATATAACCGGGATGGATATCATTTAAAATAATAGCTGTTGTGGTAATGCCTTTATTCGTGAGTGTGGAAAAAATATAGTCGTACTCCGCTATGATCTGCCCGTTAAAAGCATAGTTTCTTCCATTATAAGTATAGTATACCGTCGGATAAAATTCATTGCTTGTCCCGCCGAGTATCCTGCTGAGCGGAATATTATATGCCGCATGCCTTACTCCCAGATCATCCAGTTCCGGACTGCTTAACCTCTCCGGATCAACCAGAAGTCCCTTTTTGGAAGTCGTATTGCCAAAAGACGGACTATATCTTGCGATCGCCTCCGGATTCGTGATATACCGCGGTTTGCTGATCGGCATGAAATTGCCGTCCTTCTTTACCGCCACGACGAATTTGGAACACAATCTGGAACTTGGGCTGTTATAATTCAAATTGACCGAAAAGGTCAAATCAACGTCTTTCTGTTCCTCGATGATGTATTCATCGCTTCTAAGCGCCGTATCGTATGTCTTTTCCTCAAAAAGATAGTAGTATCCGTCGTCGCTGATTGCCAGCCCTTCTGCCGACATGGTAATATCTACTTTGCCGGTCTCCGGATTGATCCGGCAGCTCTCGATCGTGATGAAATCTGACGAATTTTCCTCTGTCAGTTCAATCTGCGGCGGCCGGTTGTGTACGCCGTCAATCAGAAATTTCGCCGCATCTACCAAAGCCTTGGAAGTATCCTTACCCGCATTCTCACGCACATAGTCTTTCCTTCTCTGCATCAGACTGTACTCCGCCAGCCCTACTGCCTCTGTATGTACCATGGCTTCCACTGCAGCGCTCTCCTGTGCCTGCCCTGCAAGATAATTCCTGATTCCAAAGAAACTGCCTGTTCCTGCCAAAAGAACAACCGCTGCCGCAATTCCTGCAGTCATCAACAGTTTCTTACGCTTCAGACCACGGGTTTCCGGCGATTCCTCCGCATGCCGCTCCCTGCGTTCTTCCTTGCGCTGTTCTCGCATGCGCTGTTTCTTCGCCTTTGCCTTTTTCTTATTCGCCGCTACTTTTTCTTTATCGATCGTGCGTTTTTTCTTCTTTTTCCTTGTACCCGCTTTAGAGTCCGTTGAATTATTTGATGCCATGTGCCTCTTCCTTTATTCGTTTCATATGCTCTTTGATCTTCGCCTCATATCCATTTCCGCTTGGCTTATAAAATTCTTTGCCGTCTAGTTCATAAGGTAAATACTGTTGTTCCACATAATGATTTGGATAATCATGCGCATATTTATAGCCTGTCCCATGTCCCAATTTCGCCGCCCCCTTATAATGGGCATCCTGTAAATGCGTGGGAATTGGCAAATTTCCCGTCTGCTTCACCGCATCCATCGCCTGGAAAATGGCTTCACAGCTTGCATTGCTCTTCGGCGCACATGCGACGTAAGATGCCGCCTGCGCCAAAATAATCTGTGCCTCCGGCATTCCGATCCTCTCCGCCGCCAACGATGCGCTGACCGCAACACTGAGCGCCATAGGATCCGCATTCCCCACATCCTCGGACGCGCAGATCATAATACGCCTCGCAATAAAAGTCACGTTCTCCCCTGCATACAGCATACGACTTAAATAATAGACCGCTGCATCCGGGTCGGACCCCCGCATACTCTTGATAAAAGCAGAGATCGTGTCATAATGGCTGTCCCCCGATTTGTCATAACGTAACACACGTTTCTGAATACATTCCTGCGCCACTTCCAGCGTAATATGTATCTTGCCGTCCTCACTGCGGTTGGTGGTCATGACTCCAAGCTCTACCGCATTGAGCGCATGTCTCGCGTCGCCGCCTGAAAGTTCCGCCAGAAACTCTACCGCGTCCTCATCGATGACCGCCTCGTATGCGCCCATGCCTTTATCCTTGTCATATACCGCGCGATGAATCAATGTTTTGATATCTTCTATAGATAACGGATGCAACTCAAATATGATCGAACGGGAAATCAACGCCCCGTTCACCTCGAAATAAGGGTTTTCCGTGGTTGCACCGATCAATACGACCGTGCCGTCCTCCACGAAGGGAAGCAAATAATCCTGCTGTCCTTTATTAAAGCGGTGTATCTCATCAATAAAAAGTATGGTCTTCTTCCCATACATCCCCTGCAGGTCTTTTGCCTTCGCCACCACCTCTTCCATATCCTTCTTACCGGCAACCGTCGCATTAATCTGTGTAAACTCTGCGCTAGTTGTATTGGCGATCACCTTCGCCAGCGTCGTCTTGCCCGTTCCGGGCGGCCCGTAGAATATGATGGAGCTTAATTTATCCGCCTTGATGGCACGGTAGAGCAGCTTATCTTTCCCTATGATATGCTGCTGTCCGACCACTTCTTCCAACGTCACAGGTCGAAGCCTCGCCGCCAATGGCGACTCTTTTTCCTGATTCGCATTTCGCATGTACTCAAATAGATCCATTCCTGTATACCTTCTGTTTTATTTCCCATCAGCCTGTGCAAAAGACTAATCTTTTATATTTTACCATTTCATGCGAGTCAGCGCAAATATAATATTTTCCAGAGTACCTTTCTGCATTTCGGGTTCTCAGTCAAACAGAAGTTCATCCACCGTCACGAACTCATATCCTTCCTCCTGCAATGCATCCACGATCTGTAATGCCGCCGTCACCGTGCTCTTATACTCGTCGTGCATGAGAATGATCGCATTTTCCTGTGCCTTATCTGTGACTTTCCGCACGATACATGCCACATTGTCGCTGCACCAGTCTAATGGGTCAATCGTCCACAATACCGGAAACATGTTAAGTTCCTTCTCAAACTTCTTATCCCATGTGCCATAGGGCGGACGTACATACTGCACCTCCTGTCCTGTCAATTCCTCAATCAGCTCATTGGTCCTGACCAGCTCTTCTTTAAAAGCCTCACCATTGCTTTTGCTTAACTGCATGTGGCTGTACGTGTGGTTGCCGATCAGATGCCCCTCCTCACTCATGCGCTCTACCAACTCCGGATACAGTTCCACATGCTTCCCCATCACAAAAAAAGTAGCATGCACTCCCCGTTCCTTCAAACCGTCCAAGAGCTGTTCCGTATAATAAGGATGGGGACCATCATCAAACGTGAGCGCAATCTTCTTACTGTCCGCCATACCGTTTACGACAAGCGTCTCCTCTCTGCGATCCATAATTCCCGGTACACACAACAACAGTGCTACAGCAAGAAGAATACTCGTTTTCATTATCCTACTTTTTACACTCATTGCATATCTCAATCCTTACCCTTTACATAACATGCGTTATTTTACATGTACGCAGTTATGTCTTATCTTTCTATTATATATGCATTGTTCGCGATTGTAAGAAGTATCAAAAATGAATGCAGGGGAAATTGAATTGTGAATTTCCCCTACATTCATTTCATGGCTCACGCAGCATAATCCGAAAAGCCTTCGTATACCCACGCCCGTATTCACGATTTAATTCCAGCTTTCCACCATGCATCTGAATAATCTTCGATGCTATGCTGAGTCCAAGGCCGCTTCCGCCCTTGGTGCTCCGCGCCTTGTCTGCCCTGGAAAAAGGCTCAAAGATATGTTCAGCAAATTCTTGATCGATCTCCATGCCATCATCCGCTATCGTAATCGTGTATTGGTCCATCTGCACCAGCGTTTTGCCGCCCTCCCTGCCATACCTTACCGCATTGGTCAGAAGGTTCGTAACTGCACGCATTATCTGGATCTTGTCTACGCAGCAGGGCATCTGCGTCTCTGGAATTTCTACCTTGAGTTCTATCTTTTTCTCCTCAAAATCCGAATAGAGCGGCGCTATACTCTCTCGCAAAATCTCTGCAAGGTCACTATCCTCCCGATGCAGTTCAAATCCGCTGCTGTCCATCTTGACATACTCAAAAAGTAATGTAATCAGTTCATTCATCCGCATAGATTTCTGATAGATGGCATCCAGATATTCCTGTTTTTTCTTTCCCTGTACTACATCTTCCGACAGCGCCTTACTGTAACTGCACAGCGTAGTAATCGGCGTCTTAATGTCATGAGCAATGTCCGACAAAAGCAGATTTCTGCGCCTGTCATACTCCTGCTGCTGTTCTTTTTCCTCCTCAACCAGTTCATTCACTTTCTTAGTTACGATCCTACAATAATAAAAAGCCCCTGTCAGATAAGGCATGACACTCACCAAAATCAAAACAAGAAACAATGCGATAATTAACAGTCTGAGCGCAATCCCCCATCCACCCATAAACAGAGGAGAATCTACAGCAATTCGCAGGGAATTTTCCATCTGGGCACTGATGGATTGCTGAACATAACCGTCAAATCCACCCGGTAGAAATGACGCTAGAAGATATAATAACATCTGTACTAATAATAAAGTCGGTTTCCCAGATGCCGTGATGGATATCTGCAGGTTCTGTAACATCAACGACATTCCCGGTATGATAATCTGATTGTAAAATATGCCGATCAACTGCTCACTAACAAAAATAAAGAGCATCATGCCAAGGAATCGATTGATTAAAAACCATTTGAGAGATTTCTTTTTCTCTGCTTTGCCACCGGTTTCCATGCATTATGCCCCTTTCTGCCTTTTATTATATTGGACTTTCTTACTTCTCCAAGCGATATCCTAATCCACGGATCGTCTTGATATACTCCTTGCCGTCATGTTCCAGCTTCGCCCGCAACTTGGAAATGCATACCATGATATTATTATCGGACACAAAATATTCATCACCCCAGCCTCGCTCATAAATCTGCTGTTTCGTAAAAACCTTGCCCGGTTCTTCCATAAAAAGCTGCATGATCCGAAATTCTACCGAGGTCAGTTCGATCGTTTCCCCACCGCGATACAGCAGGCAAGCCTCCAGATCGAGCCGTAAATCCTGCACCATGAGTTCTTTGACCGTCTTCTGCCTGTCATTGCCTGCTCCGAGCGAATAGAAACGGCGTATATTGGAATTGACTCTCGCCACCACTTCCAAAGGAGCAAATGGTTTCGTAATATAATCGTCCGCGCCCAGATCAAGCCCTAATATCTTGTCTGCATCGGTGTCTTTTGCCGATAACATAATGACAGGTATATTATTGTTTTCCCGAACATTTCGTAACACCCGATATCCGTCTAATCCCGGCATCATGATGTCTAAAATCACCAGATCGGGCTTTTCGCTCCTGATCTTTTCCATAGTTTCCACACCGTCCGACGCTTCCATCACCTCATAGCCGTCTTTTTCAAGGTACAGGCGAAGCACATCCCGGATCTCCGCCTCGTCATCCGCAATCAGAATTTTATAGCCCACGTTGATCTCCCTTCCTGTCCGATTGTCAAGTCTATAGACCTCTACCGTCATGCCGGATTAATTGTTGTCTGTCAAAACCGCCTGCTGCGTACCGTCATGTAATTCGCTGATTCTGCGGTAAAGCGCCGCATTCGTTAGCCACATATAAGGGCTGACATAAAACAATTCAACCATACCACACGTTATCATTCCAAGCATATGCCAGAAAATAAAGGAAAGATCCAGCACGAACGCGTGCCATTTTTCACCGTGCATCATCTCCTTGCTCTTCTGTAACACTTCCTTGTAATTCATGTCCGGGCGCTCCGCCAGAATATAGGATACCATGCGGTATTGATATCTCTTGTATATACCCGGAATGACAAATAACAGCGCCCACAGGAAAACCTGTATATCCACATGGAACATTGTTTTTACTATGTTTTTATAGGAATGGTCAAATCCGTAGGCGACCTCTTTCACGTCCGCCTGGTCATCCACACTTTTCAACATAAAACGCTGGACTCCCACATAGAACGGATTGTACAGAAGCTCCATAACTGCAAACATAACAGCCATCATGATAAGCACGACAATCAGAACCGCAATCATCATGGATACAACAAAAACCCTCTGCCTTGTGTCACTCATTTTTGCTGATGTTTCATCTGTGCTCTCTGTCGGGCGTTCTATAAGCTCTGCCGCATCTCCTGTCTGTGCTTCATAACGGATGTTTCCGTCCTCAGCCTCATCCACATTTGCAATTATGGTTCCACTGACAGTACTCGACGTGGACGTTCCCGAAGAATAACCGAGTCCGCCGCTTAAGATCGCCGCCAATGCCGCCACCAGCATGATCCGCCAGTAATTTCTTGCTAAAGCTTCCTTCGCCCTTGTCTTTATCTCTTTTCTCGTCCACATAATTGTTCTCCTTCTCTCACTGGGATTCCTTGCTAAAGTTAGGATAACACCCATTTCTTAACCGGAGAACGGAGAAAACTTAACTTAACCTTAAAGCCTGTACGTTTTTCAGTCTTTTCCAATAACAGAATATGTGTTAAAGTCATTTATGGAGAGAATGAACAAAACCATTATATGAAAGGAGCTTCCCACTGCTTTTCGTGAAACTATACAAAGTCCACGAGGAGTATGTCCGCGTGGCTGTGAAAATCACTTCGCGCGGTATCTGCTTTGCCAAAACACTACATTTACTGAGCACATGCAACGCTGAAAGATATCTTGAAAAAGGCACGCTCAAAAACTTGACACCTTCTAAATATATTGTATAATTAAGGTACGAAATGAATAAGCTATATTGAATGGAATCTGAGGACGGAACAGGCGGCCGTCGCCCATAGTTAGGAGATGTGGATTGTCACCCACCTATTTCATTCAAATTTACAGGCAGGTAGCTTCGGTTATCTGCTTTTATTTTAAGATTCCAAAAAATTCATATATTGCACATACAATTCCTCAAATTTCTCCTGTTCCGCCAAATTTACACTCTCTATATGAGAAAGACTCTGCTCCAGCGTCTCCTTATCCGTCCTGCGTCTTAAAAGATCGCGCCCGATCTGAAACGCTCCTGCAAGAGACGTATTTCCTGCCGCTTTGACCTTGCCGCGCATATATGCCGGAAGTAACCCTATACGAAACGCCGCCTCCACATCAAGGTAATATCCGAATCCCCCCGCCAGATAAACACGGCTAATCTGAGACGCTCCCATCTTCCGCCACAAAATCTCGATTCCGGCGCGCACTGCCGCCTTTGCCATCTGCAGATCCCGTATATCCTTATTGCACAGGTGCACCGCTGGATCACCCACAGTAACTCCCTCTGCGAAATAGGGTTCCGCAAGAAGCCCCGTCTCGTCCAATATCCCCTGCCGCAAAAGCGAAGCCGTACAAGCGATCATATCATTTCCCACAATCCCCACCCCTGCACCGCCTTCAAAAGCCGGACCAGCCGCCGCAGCGGTGACGATCATGCGAACGCCATCAGTGATTGCCATCTCGCCATTTGTTCCTAAATCAATCAACAAAACTGACGTACCTTTTTCCTGTGAATCCATATTTCTATTTGTATACTTTGCATTTTCCCACGCCACGTTTCGCCGCTTTGCAGACAATCCACCAGCCTGAATGTCCGGCAGCATCCTCAGTGCATAGAGTCCAGCCACGATATCTCCACCCACGAAAGCGCTGATGCCGGGTGTAAGCCAGACAGGAAAATCCCACATAGGATGCTGATACTCCTGCAGACCAATCTCCACTGGCGTAAAAGGACTTGCCCCCAATGACGATACATCATATCCTTGCAAAAGATGTTCCATCGTAGTATTTCCAGCAATGCACATCCCTCTTATCGCAGCATTTCGCTCGGAAAGACGCTCCTTAAATCGGGAAACTCCCCGTTCTAACACCTCTACCACCATCTGCCGTAAATGCTCCCTGCTGCCTTCACAAGATGCCTTAATTCGCGACAATACGTCAGCGCCATAACATCTCTGCGGATTCATCTCACAATAGGTATCCACAACCTGTCCGCTTTCCACCATTACAAGCTGCATCGCTATGGTTGTCGTGCCAAGGTCAACGGCTATCAATGTCTCCCTATCTGAAAAAATATCATCCGTATTGTATTGGCTTTTTGTAAATTTATCTTGTATCTTTTCCATAGATTCCGTAACAATCGATTTCTGATTTTCAGTTTGTTTTCTATGTTGACCTATGCAGTCAATATTTTCTGTCACATCTATCACTTCGGATATGATATCAATTTTCGGAGAATTTATAAACGACAATTTAATGACACAATCGTCTTTCGGTTTCGCAAGACATGCCAATCGGTATCCCTGCCTTAGTTCTTCCGGTTCTATCACGCTTCTTTCCAGCGGTGTGGGAACAGTCATTCCTTTTAGAAACTGTATTCTGCACCGTCCGCAGTCCCCCCTTCCGCCGCAAAAACTTCCGCTGATCAGGTTATTTTTTAACAAAGTTGACATGATTGTCATCGAAGAATCATGTGTCACATTCAGAAATTTCTCATTTTTATCCTCAGATTGAATATTCTGTTTTTCGTTTTGCGTAACAATCGTAATTTTTATTTCCTCAGACAAACTGATTTTTCTCCTTGTCGTAATGATAATCAATCTTTGACAGTTTATCCTCTAGCTCCGCACGCTCAATATCCAGATCATCACAGAGCGAATCCAGACTTCCATAATAATCGCGCAGTTTTAAATTGATAAAACTAAGTAACATAACAGGATCTTTGGGGATCATACTTCTACCTGCCTTTCGTAAATCTCATATTTCCATTCCATGCTTCGGATTTTTATTTTTCTTCCATACTTCGGTTTCCTATTTTCATTCCATACTTCGGATATCTACTGCTTACCGCAATTCCATTTCCACACGGTATTCTTCTCCATTGCTGGCAACCCGCGCCATACTGCCGCAGACAAGCGGCATCATCGGCGGAAGATGCCCGATATCGACATCCATGATGACCGGCACATGATATTTCTTAAGCATCTCATAGATTGCCTGATAATGGTCAATACCAAATTCTTCCACTCCCATGCCAATACGTGGTCTCCCGATTAGAAAACCTTTGCAATATTTAAACCAGCCTGCATGTTCCATCTGCCACATGGTGCGCCGGATACTCATCAGATTCAGATCACACGCTTCCAGAAACCAGAGAATCCCGTCTTCTCTATATTTCTCGGTAAATTCATTCACCTTGTCAAACTTCGTTCCAAGCAGATTCACCAGACAATCCATACAGCCGCCCAATAATCTGCCGGAAAAATCGATCGCGATTTCTTCCTCAGCTCTCATGGTCATTTCTTCACTCTCTGTATGCTCCTTTTTGCAGGACAGACTTGCAATATTCGTCCTTCCGTCGGGCAGAATATATTTCATAACAGTTGTTTCCGTAAGATGATATGGCTCAAAAGGATGCTCTTCGTCTTTCAGAGATTCCTTTTCCCACATATCATAACCCTGCATGGTAAGCTTCTGCCCCTGTAACAGCATCATTGCATCTTCTAATGACTGATGCCACGGTTTCATGCCGAAAGACGAGGCGCACGGACCATAAATCGAAGCCGTATCACACAGCGTCGCCAAAAGAAATGTCATGTTCGTATTGTCCGAAAATCCCATATACCACTTGGGATTCGCTTTTCTGATCCTATCAAAATCCACGTAGTCCAGTATCTCACACATCAACTCCCCGCCGCCGCAGGATATCATGCAATCGCTTGTTATGTTACAGTAATATTCTGTCAATTCAGCTCCGCATTTCTCCGGTTTATTGCTGATCCCAACACCCTGTTCCACATAACAATTCGGTCCGAACTCCATAGAGAACCCTTGCTCCTGCCATTTCTCCTGCGCCCGCAGAAATCCGCTCTTATAAGGTTCCATCGCACATCCAAAAGACGGTGCCACAAAAGCAATCGTACCATTTTTCTCCAAAAATTTAGGATACCGCATGTTATTTTCCTCCCATCATGTCTTTACTTATTAGATAGATCCGTTTTCTGAACCACTATAATTTTGTATACTATCTGTGGATACTTCCAAGTACCGTTTATAGTGTACCATTTAGGGAAATTGCTGTAAATCGGAAGTTCTTTCTGTTGCAATATTTTTGAATGTAGAAGAATGCAAAAATATATGATATCATGTATTTGTGTATAGACCTATATGTGTATTGATATCAAAGAAAAGTTGAAAGGAGCAATGTTCTATGAAAAGAAAAATACGAGCATTATACCAAAATGGGGACAAGAACACCTTTGCCCATGCAGAATAGCAGACATATAGCAATCTGTATGGGCGAATAACACTATATGATCTGCTGTTTCTGCACTTTATTTATTTAAAAATAAATAAGGAGCGGTAGAAATGAAATATATAAATGCAGCAGAAATATTACCGGAGAGATTATTAAAAGAGATCCAGACGTACATTGATGGAGATGTGCTGTATATTCCCAAAACATCGGCAAAAAGGGAATGGGGATCAGTCAGCGGTTCGCGTGAATTTTATCAGTTTCTTTTTCAAAGCGGATATTCCATAGAAGCGCTGTCGAAACGATATGGACTGGCAGACAACACACTTAAAAAAATCATATATGGATAATGGACGGGCGCTTGCGTAAGCAGGCGTCTTTTTTTGTGGTGATATTGGTTATAACGATTCTTACCTCTTCATTGTACACGGTACTCTGTTATAATAACGTATATTATGTATAAAGAGAATGTGTTTATGACTAAAATAATTTCAAGAAACTTTAGAGTTTTATGTGATTTTATGGATGTTTATCAGTTTATGATCGAGGTATATGAAAAAGAGGAAGGTTCTTGGAATGGTGATGCTGAGCATGGATATTATAAGTTAATGGCGCCGCACATGAATCGGGAGGATTCGATTGTCATTGAAAATGACGAGGGTGAGTATGTCTGCTATGCAGGCATGTGGTGGACGCCGGAAAATCACCTTGCTTATATGGAACCACTATGCACGATTTCAAAGTATCGAAAGAAAGGTTTGGCAGCAGCGGCACTTTCCGAGCATTACCGCAGGCTGAAACCCTTAGACACAACACATATGACCGGCGGTGGTAATACATTTTATGAAAAGATAGGATTCAAGCCGATGATCCATTGGACTTTTTGGGAGAAAAAGATAGTATGATTTTATAATGTGAGGGACAGCACAGGCTGTCAGAGAAGAAGAGCTTTAAATGGGGCTGCTGCACCGAGACCTTGAAAATCGTCGGTGCAACAGCCTATTCCTTCCTTTCCTCTTCCTAATTCATCCCCTACTTCCTCACCGCCTCCAGCTTTCCTTCCCGAACCACAATCCGAATCGTATCCTTCGCCTCCACCTGATCCGCCAGAATCAGCTTCGCAGACAAAGTCTCCACGTACTTCTGGATATATCTTTTTAACGGTCTTGCCCCATAAACCGGGTCATAGGCGTTCTCCACGATAAACTCTTCCGCCTCCGGCGCAAGCTCGATCCGCAGCTCCTTGTCGGCAAGCCGCCTGTTCAGATCGTCCACGATCAGCCCGATGATACCGCCGATATTCTCCTTCGTCAACGGCTTAAAGAGAATCGTCTCGTCCAACCTGTTCAAAAACTCCGGCCGGAAATGGTTGCGCAGATCGCCCATAACCATTTCTTCCGCTTCCGGCGTGATCTCGCCCCGCATGTCGATGCCG
>JAMPGN010000260.1 GCA_023663915.1 Eubacterium sp.
CCGGTGGAGATGCCGGAGGGCGTGGATGTGATCTATAACGATCCTTCCGTCAAGGAGCAGGCAGCTGTCACATGGAATGCGGATGAACTGGCGGCTGTCAGCACGGAGGCGGCCGGTAAATACGAGGTGACAGGAACCCTGGAGGACGGAACGGTTGTCACCGCGCATATCAAAGTAGAGGGCATCAACTATGTGGAGAATCCGAGCTTTGAGGAGGCGGACACTTCCATGTGGAACGTAAACTGGGAGGGCGCAAGCAACCCGACCGACTTCCAGAAAAAGGCGGATGACGCCCACGAGGGGGAGATCGCTTTCCATTTCTGGTCGGGCGATTCCGATATGGATTTTTCCATCGAGCAGGAGATCGCGGAGCTTCCCACGGGAACTTACAGCTTAAGCGTCTTTGCGCAGGGCGGCGATGTGGACGATGACTGCGAGATGGAACTGTATGCGGCAACGGCGGACGGCGAGCAGACGGCTTCGTTTGCACTGACCGGCTGGGGAGAGTGGAAAGAACCGACAATCGACGAGATCAGGGTGACGGACGGCATTACTGTCGGCGTGCGCATGAAATGTAACAAAGGAAGCTGGGGAACGGTGGATGAATTTGAGTTGAGCCGTATCTCCGATTAAAGGCGGTATCATCATATGGAAAAGAATCTGACAACGGGAAGCGTTTTGAAAACGCTTCTCGGTTTTTCATTACCCTATCTGTTATCCTATTTTTTACAGACGCTCTACGGCATGGCGGATCTGTTCATCATCGGACAGTTTAACGGTGTGGAGAGCACCACGGCAGTTTCCATCGGCAGCCAGGTCATGCACATGCTCACCGTGATGATCGTGGGGCTTGCGATGGGGGCTACCGTGATGATCGGACAGGCTGTGGGCGCGGGCGAAAAGAAAAGGGCTTCGCTTGCGGTAGGTAACACGGTCACGCTCTTTGCCGTCCTGTCTCTGGCGGTAACGGCGATCCTGCTCCTTGCGGCAGGCGCGATCGTCGGGATCATGTCCACGCCGGCGGAGGCGGTGGCGGAGACGAAAACCTACCTGACGATCTGCTTTATGGGAATCCCTTTCATTACCGCCTACAATATCATCAGCTCGATCTTTCGGGGGATGGGAGACTCCAAAAGCCCCATGTACTTTATTGCCGTCGCCTGCGCGGTCAACATCGGCTTAGATTACTTTCTGATCGGCGGTCTGGGACTCGGAGCGGCGGGGGCGGCTCTGGGGACGACGCTCTCCCAGACAGTCAGCGTGATCATATCGCTTCTGATGATCCGAGGAAAGCGCACAGGTCTTGCGCTGACAAAAAAAGTCTTCAAGCCGCAGCGGGAAACGATGGGACGGATCCTGCGGATCGGGATCCCCATCGCCATGCAGGACGGGTTTATTCAGATCTCTTTTATCGTCATCACCATCATTGCCAACAGGCGGGGCCTTAGCGACGCGGCGGCGGTGGGGATCGTGGAGAAGATCATCGGCATCCTCTTTCTGGTGCCCTCCTCCATGCTCCAGTCGGTGTCCGCCCTCGCCGCGCAGAATGTGGGCGCGGGCAAGCGCGACAGGGCGCGCCGCACCTTGTTTTATGCCGCGCTGATCTCGCTGTCGTGGGGGCTTCTCGCGGGCATTGTCATGCAGTATCATGCGGAGGCTTTTGTCGGTCTGTTTGCGGAGGATGGGGCAGTCCTGCGGCTGGGCGGTCAGTATCTGCGCGGTTATGTGTGGGACACGGCTCTCGCGGGGATCCATTTCTGTTTCAGCGGGTATTTCTGCGCTTACGGTCTGTCGGGGATTTCCTTTGTCCACAATGCGCTCTCCATCGTCTGCGTGAGGATCCCCGGCGCTTATCTGGCATCGAAATACTTTGCGGACACCCTGTTTCCGATGGGGCTTGCTTCCACGGCGGGATCGGGGCTTTCCGGGCTGATCTGTATCGGCGTGTTTTTCTGGCTGGAGAGACAGTGGAAAAAGCGGGAATAGAGAGAAAACTCTACCATAGAGGGAGAGTTTGAAAGCCGATTATTTCTGTTCTAATCTCAGAAGAGCCGTCTTTTTGTCAAGACCGCCGGCATATCCGGTCAGCTTTCCGTCTGCACCGACGACTCTGTGGCAGGGGACGATCACGGAGATCGGGTTGTGGGCGACTGCACCGCCGACCGCCTGCGCGGACATGCCCGGCAGTCCTCTTTTTTCCGCAAGCCGTTTTGCGAGCGCGCCGTAGGTGGTCGTCTGTCCGTAGGGGATTTGACAGAGAAGCTCCCAGACTTCCCTTTGAAAGGCGCTTCCGATCAAATGAAGCGGCGGCCAAAAGTCCGGCTCCTTTCCCACAAAATAGAGATCGAGCCACTTTTTCGCCTGCGCAAAGACGGGCAGATCCTTTTCTTCGTGTTCCCGGTCAAGATGGAGGGCATAGTATTTTTGTCCTGCAAACCATAAGCCCGTAAGCCCCGTCTCGTCTGCGGCGAGTGTGATCCGGCCGAGCGGCGATTCATAGCGGTTCGTGTACTGCATGGGTGTTTTTTCCTCTCTGCCATGATAAAGTGATTCTTGCGGCGTCTGCGTTCATTATAGCAGAAGCCGGTTTTTGTCGCAATCCAACGCATCAATATGCTGAGTTAAGGCTACCAAAATTGAAAAAATATCAAAATTGGCAGCCTTAACTTGAAAATAAGCGATGAATATTGTATCATTTGGATATACTAATCTCTGAGGGGGATTTTATATGGAATTATATAAAAGAGAGAATTACCTAAAAAAAATTCGTGGTTTTTATCATAGTGATGATTTAATTAAGGTAATAACCGGAGTCAGACGATGTGGTAAGTCCAGTCTGATGCAGACAATTTCTGATGAATTGGCTTTGTCTGGCGTAAAAAAGGAAAATATAATATATATTGATTTGGAGCGCAGAGGATACCGCAATATTAAAAGTGCGGATGAACTGGATCAATTAATTGCACAGTACATTGGCATAGAGGGCATGAAATATTTGTTTATTGATGAAGTGCAAAACGTCAAGGGATTTGAGGAAGTTGTGAATGGTTTTCGCAGCGAAGGCGGTTGGTCCATTTTTATAACAGGTTCTAATTCTTATTTATTAAGCGGCGAACTTGTTACCAAACTTACAGGGCGTTACTTAGAATTTGAAATGTTTCCGCTTACATTTGAAGAATATCTCCGGATGAAAAAGTTTTATCATATGAATGTGTCAAATAATCCGGCGGAAGAACTAAATTCTTACATTACCGAAGGTGGATTTCCAAGAACTTTATTTTTGGAAAGCGAAGCAGATAAGCGAACTTATGTGCAAGGAGTTATTCAGGAAATTTTTCAAAAGGACATTAAAAAAAGAGTAAAAATACGGGATACAGAATCTTTTGAAGCTGTGCAGAATTTTATCATCAATAATTTTGGCTCTACGACCAGCATTAACAGGTTGTGTGAGAATCTGCGGAAAAATGGAATGATTATAACAAAACAAACGGTATCAAAGTATATAAAAGTTTTAGCAGATGCGAAGATTTTATATGCGTGCAACAGATTTGATTTAAAGTCCAAGAAGTCATTAAGTGGGGAAAAGAAATATTATTTAGCGGATTTAAGTTTTTATTTTCTGCGTAATACGGATAATCGTATTAACTATGGTCCAACATTGGAAAATATGGTGTATATTTATGCAAGAGCACATGATTATTCTGTCAGTATAGGCAAAATAGGAAAATTGGAGTGTGATTTTATATTACGCGGCGCAAACAGCCAATATTCCTATGTTCAGGTTGCATACACGATTGCGTTAAGCCGAGATACCGAGGACAGAGAATATCAGCCGTTGGAACAAATTCACGATAATTATCCTAAATATGTGGCAACAACAGATTTCTTATTGCAGCAGCGAAATGGTATTCATCATATCAATTTGATTGATTTTATGAAAGAAGGAAAGGATTTTTAAGCGGTCGGGATACAAATCAAATCTTTGGAGGAAGCAGATGGATCATATTGTAAAAGCTGCAGAGCATTTTTGGATCATTGAGGAAAACGGCGTCCGCTCCTCTTTGTTAGAAGGGCAGGAAAGAGCCATGCTGGCAGACACAGGGTTTGGCACGCTGCCGCTTGGATGTTTGCGATGTGGCGGGATTTTTATATTGATTCACGCTTTTTGCCGGATAAATGGGAAGTTGCCAATCCCTAAAATCCCTCTGATCTCCTGCTGAATAGATAGATTGCATTGACAAATATTATATGTTAGATATAATAATATTAAGTGGGATATCCCACCAATAATACAGGAGGTAATTATTTATGGAAGCGGTAAGAGATTATACAGTTCATATTGATAGTAAAAAAAGAATTACTTTGAGAGGCGCATTATATCAGTATTATAATGTGAAAGAATTTTCTAACGGGTGCATTATGTTGGAGCCGAGAGAACTTACTGTTCCAGATTCGATTTCTAGCAGGATACTCGAAGATATGGATCGTGCTATTGAAAATTTCAAGATGGGGAAAGTGTCAGAGCCGATTGACCTATCTGATTTTTAGGAGGTCAGCGGATGGCATATAAGATACGAATGGGCATTCCGGAAATGGAAAGACTATGGAATGAACTAAGGCAAAAGAATAAGAACGGTACAGCCAGTAAAGCGGAAGAACAGTTATATAAAAAATGGGGAAATGCTCTTAAAAAGATTGCGGAAAATCCTATGTATCCAAGCTTGAAAAGTCATGAGATTACTGTATTATCACATAGGTATGGCATGAAAGTTTGGCAATCTTATCTGGAAAATAAGAAAAGTGGTGCTATGAGGATGTTTTGGGTATATGGACCGGAATCACAACAGATAACAATTATTGGTTTAGAACCACATCCGGAAGATAAAAAGAATGGCGCATATGATAGAATTAATCTCTCTGATCTGGAATAATATAAAAGGTTGTTCTTTAAAAGTTATAGTCAAATAAAAATATAATCGGCTATATAATTGTACTTGCAAATGGAAATTTAGAGGTAATCAATATGGGGAATTTTGAAAAAACCTTTGATAATGCTGCAATAGATTATGATAAAAGCCGTCCCATGTATGTAAAAGAGATATATGAGGATATATTTCGCTACAAACCGATCGATCAGGATAGTCATGTGCTTGAAATCGGCATGGGAACAGGAAAAGCGGCTCAACCGATTCTTGATACGCATTGCCATTTTG
>JAMPGN010000261.1 GCA_023663915.1 Eubacterium sp.
GAGCGTAGGTGCCGAGCGCGCCGAGCAGGGTAGCCAGAGAGCCGAAAAGAATGTCGGGCAGAGCGCAGCCTGTCAGGATGTTGCTGAGAAAACAGCCGATATACAGACCGGGAATCGCAGCGGGTGTAAAATAGGGTAAAACGGTGAGCGCTTCCGAAAAGCGAACTTGAACGGCATGATTGGCCAGCCCGAAAGCGTTTGCGATAAAAGTCAATACGATGTAGAGAGCGGCGATCATAGCTGCCTGCGCCAGAAATAAGGTGCGGGAATGAGCAGTCTCTGTAGAAACGGAGACTGTTTTTTGGGTTCGTGCTTTCATATGCAGTTATCTCCTTAGTTTTGTTTTGCGCGAGTACCGCGTCAGCTTTCAAACTTTGTTTGGAAGCTGAACGTCAGGATGGTTTCGAACTGACGGGCAGCCATTGGCTTTCCGAGAATTAAGTATAACAGTTGTTAGCGAAAAGTCAAGTACAGAAAGCAGGAATCCCTTCGCGGTTCTATAAATGCTCTCAACAGCCTGTTGACATTAAAAAGAAAAAAATATACTATTAGATATGAAATTTGATATAGAAGGATAGTATAAGATTAAGCGGCAGTAAGGGAAACCGAAATTTGAAAGCGAGCATATTTATAAAGAAAATCATTGGAATTATAATTGCAGCGGCGGTATTTACAGGAATTGTTTGTTTGCTGAATTATATATATGTAACCGAGAATGATTGGGGACGTATTCTTTGGCACGACTATTATGAAGAAAGAGGCAGGATCGACACGCTTTATCTGGGTTCTTCGCATGTTTATTGCGACCTTGATCCGAAGATGCTGGATGAACTAAATGGGGGATATAATTTTAATTTAGCGTCACAAGATCAGCGGCTGAACGGTACATTTTATATGCTTCGGGAAGCCGGTTCAGACAATGAGCTAAAACATGTGTATGTGGAACTGTTCCATAGGACATGCACAAATGATATGGCGAACATGGATCCGGTTGATGAGGCTTATTTAGGATGGCACAACACGGATTATATGAGACCTTCGGTAAATAAATGGGCATATATGTCGTCGGTAACAAATTGGAATAATTGTGTGGAAAACTGGCTGCCTTTTGTTAGATTTCGTGAGAAACTGGGAGATTGGGAGTACATGGAATCGATGGTGGAGCACAAAAACACGGAAGAGTATAAAAACTACCAGTATCATAATGAGATCGACACGTATGTGGGGAGAGGGAGACTCGCATCAACAAATGTACTTGAAGATTCGGGAAGGTGTTTTATGCAAGACCGGATTTTGGGAGAATATCCGTTGAGTGATAAGAGCAAACAATATTTGCAGATGATAATACGATATTGTCAGGAAAGAGAAATCCCGATCACGCTTTTTGTATCGCCGATAGATGAACTTTATTTGTTGAGTGCAGGAAATTATGATAATTATGTGAATCAGGTTAGGGAATTCGCGGACGAGTATAAGATTCCGTTTTATGATTTTAATCTCACGAAGGACGAGTATCTGCCAATTCATTATAATCAGTATTACAGAGACCTGCATCATTTAAATGAGACAGGCGCTAAAGTATTTACAAGGTTTTTTGATCAGGTAGTGTCACAGCAGGAATCTGAGAACGCAGCGTATTTCTATGGGTCATACGCAGAGAAACTTCGAGAATCCGCGCCTGCTGTTTATGGGATATATTACAGCGATTTTGAAAGCGGTAAATCTGTTTGGGTTGCATCTAATCGGGAATCCGGTATGGAATATAGGATTATCATGACGCCGACAGAAGGAGAACAGTATGCGGTACAGGATTTTTCAGAGAATAAGGAGTTTGTCATATCCCCGGAAGAGCATGGCATCTGTACGATCGTTGCAAGGATGGCGGCTCATCCCGATGACGTAGTGCAGACAATGGAGATCAATTACTAAAATACGGACGAGGACGGATAAAGCGATGCTGTTTAATACGCCACAATATCTATTGTTTTTACCTATCGTGATTTTGATTTATTATTGTTTGCCGAAAAAAGTGCGGTATATCTGGCTGCTCGTTGCAAGCTATTACTTCTATATGCAATGGAATCCTTTGTATGTGACACTGCTTTTTTCGTGTACGTTTCTTACCTATCTGTGCGGAAGATTGATCGAGCGTTTCCGAGAGCAGAAAGCCGAAACGGCAGATTTTGCAGGGGGGGGGGTAACAGGTCGAAAGCAAAGACTTTGCCTTATCATCTGTATTTTACTGAATCTGGGAATCCTTGGCTTTTTTAAGTATTTCTCTTTCGGTCTTTTGATTTTGAATCGGCTTTTGTCTTATATGCATATCGACGCAGTCGGCTGGGAGCCGGATATTCTGCTGCCGGTCGGCATCTCATTTTATACGCTGCAGGCGCTTGGCTATCTGATCGACGTATACCGTGGCGATATCTATGCGGAAAAGAATTTTCTGCGGTATGCGCTCTTTGTGTCTTTTTTTCCGCAACTTGTCGCAGGACCGATCGAGCGGTCAAAAAATCTGTTGGTACAGCTTTCTGATCCGAAACCTTTTTCTTACGAAAATCTGCGCAAGGGCGCGCTGCTGGTTCTCTACGGACTGTTCCTGAAAATGGTGATTGCGGATCGGGCAGCTATTTTTGTGGACACGGTCTATCAAAACAGCGCGGCGTATCCCGGTTTTTATATCGTGGTGGCGACATTGTTCTTTTCCATACAGATTTATTGTGACTTTTACGGTTATTCCACGATCGCCAGGGGCTCCGCACTGATCATGGGGATCCGGCTGATGGATAATTTTAACGCGCCGTATTATTCCAGGAGCGTGAAGGAATTCTGGCGCAGGTGGCATATTTCCCTTTCCGGGTGGTTTAGGGATTATCTGTATATTCCGCTGGGAGGAAACCGAAAAGGCAGGCTGAGAAAAGAGGGGAATCTGCTGGCGGTATTTACGGTCAGCGGTCTGTGGCACGGCGCATCATTCGCTTTCCTTTTTTGGGGCCTGTTAAACGGGGTCTATCAGGTGATTGAAGATGCGGCACAGATGATCGCAGAGCGAACGGAAGGAATACGTCAAAAATGGCGCAGCCTGTTCGAAGAAGAAAACAACAAAGACCGGTTTAGCAGAAAAGTATTTCAGACAATGACAACGTTTTTCCTGATTAGTTTCGCGTGGCTGTTCTTTCGGGCAGGCGGGATGAGGCAGGCGATGAGAATCATAGAAAAGGTGTTTCTTGAAAACAACTGGATGATCTTTTTTGACGGCTCTCTGTATAAACTGGGTGTTGCAAAAAATTATATGAATGTGCTGCTGATGTCAATCGCGCTGCTGTTTGCAGTAGATTATTTCAAATATCGGGGCAAAGACGTGGCGGAGGCATTCCTGAAACAGGGCTGGTGGTTTCGGGTGACGGGGATCATGCTGATGCTGTTTGCGATACTGCTTTACGGCTGCTACGGAGAATTATATGATATCCAGCAGTTTATCTATTTTCAGTTCTGATCGGCGTCTGTCAGCAAAAAACTGCCGATTCCATGGAAGATCGCTGATGGGATAGTGGAGAAACGGAGAAAAATGAGTATGACTTTTCGGCATGGAAGAAGGATCATAGAAATTATGGCGGCGGCGGCCATCTTTGCAGGAATCGCGCAACAGCTGAATTATATATATAATCCGATAGAGGCGGAAGGAGATTATCGTGCGACATGGCATTCCTATTATCAGGCGGAAGGCAGCATCACGAATCTCTATTTAGGCTCTTCGCATATACAAAGAAATGTTGATCCGCGGATTTTGGATACAATGACCGGAGAAAATAATTTCGATTTTGGGACATCCTTTCAAAGGCTGAACGGCACTTTTTTTCTGCTGCGGGAGGCAGAGAAGAAAAATGACTTAAAACATGTTTATATTGAATTGTATTATGAATGTAGTGTGAAGGATTACTTTGATGGAATAGATCCCATAGATACGGATCATATCAGTAATTGGCAAAATGTGGATCAAATGCGGCTGTCAGCAAATAAATTGGCATATATGTTGAATATTGCAGAGCCGGATCATTATATCGATATTTTATTGCCTTTTAGCAGATATCGTTCCAAACTGGGTGACTGGGAGTGGATCAGAAAAAATGTGGAGGCAAAAAAACAGGAAGACTATCTTTCTTACTGGATAAGTGACTATTGCGGGCAGGGGTTTTATGGATCTCCGGATAAGTTGACGGATGAGGCAAAGTGCGTATATCAAGATAAAGTTCTTGGGGAATACCCGATGGGTAAAAAAAGCAGACAGTATCTCTGTAAGAGCATTTCTTATTGTAAAGAACGGGATATTCCCATTACGATCTTCATAGCGCCTATGTATGATCTGCAATTGATCAGTACAATAAACTATGATAATTACATCAATGAAGTTCGTGAGATCGCAGAAGAATATGAAATCCCTTTTTATGATTTTAATCTTGCAAAGAAAGAATATCTTCCGCTCTGGAACGACGATCATTATAAAGATCTTAATCATTTAAATGCGGCAGGTGCGGAAGTGTTTACATCCTTTTTGGGACAGGTCATACAGCAGGAAGACTCTGAGAACGAGAAATATTTTTATGATTCCTATGCCGAAAAGCTCAGAGAAACAGAACCGGAATTTTATGGAATCTACTTTGGGATTGTTGAACCGGAAAACGAGGAAACCGGGGAAACCGAAAAAATCAGAAATTTTCATATTGCTTCCAACCGTGATGCAGGGATGGAATACAAAGTTATATTGACGTCGGAAAAGGGAGAGCAGTATATGGTGCAGGATTTTTCGGAGAATAAGGAATTTTCTGTACCGATGAAGGAGCATGGAGTCTGTACCATTGCTGTAAGAATGACAGCCCATCCTGATGATGTGGTACAGACGATGGAAATTGACTATTAAAAGCGGAAAGGGACGGATTGATTATCAATTCGTCAGGAGTTTGCAGTGTTCAACTCTCCCGCATGATACCTCGTCACGATTGACTGAATACGTTCCACCGGGTTTAAGAGATCGCTGATGGAGGCGTCGTGATTCAAGGTGTCGATGATGTAGGCTATGTATTTGCTCATATCGCAGTCGATATACCATTCCC
>JAMPGN010000262.1 GCA_023663915.1 Eubacterium sp.
TCAGGTCCGTGTGGTAGCAATACCATGAGAGTTCAAGTCTCTTTTCCTGCACTTTAGAATCCACGGTATGTTATCGTGGATTTTTTGTTTTATAGGACAAGATAATCGCGAAGCGATTTTCTTGTATTCAAAGGATTACAGTCCGCCAAAATACTTTGATACCGTAGAAATTATAGTAATTTCTAACAGAATGATATATAATAGTTTCAGAGAGCGAGTGAGTCTATGGAGGCGTTGAGAAAAGAAAGGCTATATACAGTGGAAGATATTTATGCACTACCGGACGGAGAACGGGCGGAATTGATCGACGGGGAGATTTATTATATGGCTCCGCCAAACACAAAACACCAAGGGCTTGTAATGGATTTATCTTACCAAATAAAAGATTTTATTAGGCATAATAATGGTGAGTGCAGTGTATTTCCGGCACCGTTTGCGGTATTTCTAAATGAAAATGGTAATAATTACGTCGAGCCTGACATTTCCGTAATCTGTGACCTATCGAAATTAGATGACAAGGGATGTCATGGCGCGCCGGACTGGATCATTGAGATCGTTTCATCGAGCAGTAAGCAGATGGATTATTTCAAGAAACTATTTAAGTACCGTACCGCCGGAGTGAAAGAATACTGGGTGGCAGATCCGGACAGAGAGATCATAACAGTTTATGATTTCCAACAGGATACGATGTCAGAGTATCCTTTCGGTGAGGATGTTCCGGCTGGAATATACGAAGGATTCCATATCAAAGTAGAATCATGATAAAGCAAATAATTCTTCCAAAGCGGCAATTATATGACATTGTTTTTATAGGAAAGCATTCGGCGCGAACAACTCTGAGTGCTTTTTTTGTACCTCAACAAGAATTGGCAAATTATCACATCTTAAACTATTTTCAAATGATAAGGGCATCTCTATAATGAAATATAAGCAGGGCGGTACGGCTTCTTTGCGGGCAGCAGGCAGCTGCCGTTTGTGGAAATATTTGCAACAGATTATTTCAGACGGTTTCAGAGAGGGCAATGGAGGTATTATGCAGTACGGACATTTTGACAATGAGAACAGGGAGTATGTGATCGACAGAGTTGACCTTCCCTGCTCGTGGACGAATTATTTAGGCGTGGAGGATATGGCGGCAGTGGTCAATCATACGGCTGGCGGATATCTGTTTTATAAGACGCCGGAGTACCATAGGATCAGCCGTTTCAGGGCAAATGCAGTTCCGATGGACAGACCGGGATTCTATGTGTATCTGCGGGACAATGACAAGGCGGATTATTGGTCGGTATCATGGCAGCCGGTGGGGAAACCGCTCGATCAGGCAAAATACAGCTGCCGCCACGGTATGTCTTACACCGTATATGAATGTGAGTATGACGGGATAAAGGCTTCCCAGACGATGGTGATACCAAGGGGCGAGACGGTGCAGTTGTGGGATGTAAAGATTAAGAATACGGGAAACACGGTGAGAAATCTGAGTGTATTTTCGTATCTGGAATTTTCCTTCCACCACATCATGATCGACAATCAGAATTATCAGATGAGTCTGTACTGTGCGGGCGCTTCTTATGATGACGGAATCATCGAGGAAGACCTGTTCTACGAGGAGGAAGGATATCAATATTTTACTGCTGATTTTAAGCCGGATGGGTTCGATTGTATGCGGGATCGGTTCGTCGGCACGTACAACACGGAGACGAATCCGGCGGCAGTGGCGGAAGGCAGATGTTTTTCTTCCTATGAAAAAGGCGGAAACCATTGCGGTAGTTTACAGAAAGTGCTGGCATTACAGCCGGAGGAAGAAGTAAGGCTCATCTTTATGCTGGGAGAAGGCAGAAGGCAGGAGGGTGTGCGTGTGCGTGCCAAATATTCGGATATGGCGGCAGTCGATGCGGTTTATGCAGATTTGAAGCAGTATTGGGAGGAAAAATGCTCGAAACTGCAGATCAGGACGCCAAACGAGGGCATGAATACATTAATCAACACATGGACGCTGTATCAGTCGGAGATCAACGTTATGTTTTCACGTTTTGCTTCGTTTATTGAGGTCGGCGGCAGAGTGGGACTCGGCTACCGGGATACAGCGCAGGATGCCATGACGGTTCCGCATTCCAATCCGGCAAAATGCAGAGAGCGTATTGAGCAGCTTCTGCGGGGGCTGACGAGCACGGGCTACGGTCTGCATCTTTTCCAGCCCGAATGGTTTGTGGAAGATACGGGTGCGAAACCTTTTCAGTCTCCCACGGTCATTCCGAATCCGGACAAGAACAGTATCATACATGGATTGAAAGACGCGTGCTCCGACGATGCGCTCTGGCTTGTGGCATCGGTGGCGGAATATATTAAGGAGACAGGGGAGGTTTCTTTTGCAGAGGAAAAATTACCTTACGCGGATACATTCTTAGAAGGCAGCAGGGAGACGGAAACGGTCTATGAGCATTTGAAGAGGATTTTAGACTTTTCTACCGAACAGGTTGGACAGACAGGGATCTGTAAAGGCCTGCGCGCGGACTGGAATGATTGTCTGAACTTGGGCGGTGGAGAGAGCGCTATGGTCAGTTTCCTGCATTACTGGGCGCTGCAGCAGTTCATCGGACTGGCAGAGTATCTTGGCAACGGTGAGGATGTGAAGAAATATACGGCGGTCGCGGACAAAGTGAAAAAGGTGTGCAACACACAGCTCTGGGATGGCGAATGGTTCATCAGAGGGATCACGGCAAACGGGAAAAAGATCGGAACGCAGGCGGATGTTGAGGGCAGGGTGCACTTAGAGTCCAATGCATGGGCGGTTCTGTCCGGGGCGGCGGATGATGAGAAGGCGGACAAGGCGCTTGCGGCGATCGACGAGTACCTGTATACGCCATATGGAATCCTTTTGAATACGCCTTCTTACACCGTGCCGGATGATGACATCGGATTTGTCACAAGGGTTTATCCGGGACTCAAAGAAAACGGAGCGATCTTTTCCCATCCCAATCCATGGGCATGGGCGGCGGCGTGCATGAGGGGAAGAGGCGATCTGGCGATGAAGTTCTACGACGCGCTCTGTCCTTACTGGCAGAATGATAAGATCGAGATCAGGGAATCGGAGCCGTATTCCTACTGCCAGTTTGTTGCGGGCAGGGATCACAGCGCGTTCGGAAGGGCGAGGCACCCGTTTATGACGGGTTCGGGCGGCTGGTCATATTTTTCGGCTACCCGGTATATACTGGGTATCTGCCCGGATTATGACCGGCTCAAGATCGATCCGTGCATTCCAAAAGAATGGAAAGAATTTCAGGCAATCCGTGTCTGGCGGGGAGCGGAGTACGACATAAGGGTGAGCAATCCGCAGGGTGTTATGAAGGGCGTGAAAAAGGTTTGCGTGGATGGGGAGTGCGTGGAGAAGATTCTGCCGATGGAAGCAGGCTCTAAGCATACTGTAGAGGTTGTGATGGGATAATGGAAGAGATAACGGTGAAATGATAATGGAGTAGGACAGGCAGTGTGAAACAGGGCACAAAGGATACAGAAAACATCAATCATAGGAGGAAACATTATGATCAAGTTTGGAACAGGCGGATGGCGGGCAGTCATTGGAGATGGCTTTACCAAAGAGAATATCCAGATTTTATCCAGGGCGGTCTGTGATAAGATGCGGGAGGAAAAGGTGGGGCAGGAAGGGATTGTTTTAGGTTACGACAGGCGGTTTTTGTCGAAGGAGGCAATGCAGTGGGCGGCGCAGGTCTTTGCCGCGGAAGGGATCAAGGCGTATCTTATCAACAAGTCAGCGCCTACGCCGCTTGTGATGTTCTACGTGATGAAACATGAATTTCACTACGGCATGATGATTACGGCGAGCCACAATCCGGCGATCTACAACGGTATTAAGGTGTTTACTTACGGTGGAAGAGATGCGGACGAGGTGCAGACGGCGGATATTGAACGTTATATCAACGAAGTGACGGATATTCCGGTGGACGAGATGGCATATGCGGAAGGTCTGGAAAAGGGACTGATCGAGGAAATCTACCCTTTAAATGAATATCTGGACAGCATCATTGACACGGTGGATATGGACAAGGTGAAAGAGCGCGGACTCAGGGTTGCGCTCGATCCGATGTACGGTGTCAGCGAGACATCGTTGAAAACAATCCTTATGACGGCAAGATGTGAGGTGGAGACGATACATGAGAGGCACGATACGCTTTTCGGCGGCAAACTGCCCGCGCCTACGGCGGAGACGCTGCGGACTCTTCAGAATTATGTGATCGACAGGCGGTGCGACTTAGGAATCGCGACGGACGGTGATGCAGACCGGATCGGCGTGATCGACGATAAAGGTAATTTCCTGCATCCCAATGATATTCTTGTATTGCTATATTATTATCTGGTAAAATATAAAGGCTGGCATGGACCGGCAGTCCGGAATATATGTACGACGCATCTGCTGGACAGGGTGGCGGAAAGTTTCGGTGAGAAATGTTATGAAGTCCCGGTGGGATTTAAGCATATCTCGGCGAAGATGTTTGCCACAGACGCGATTATCGGCGGAGAGTCATCGGGCGGAATGGCGGTGCGGGGGCATATCAAGGGCAAGGATGGTATCTATGCATCAGCGCTTCTTGTGGAGATGATTGCGGTTACGGGCATGAAGCTGTCGGAGATCATGGAGACGATACGCAGGGAATACGAGGGAATGGCGTTAGTGGAGAGAGACTACCGTTTCAGTCCCCAGAAGAAAGAGAAAATCCGCAAACAGCTTTTGGAGGACAAGGAACTGCCGCAGATTCCGTATGAGGTTGAGAGCATTTCCTATCTGGACGGCTTGAAGATTTACTTAAAGGATGGCGGCTGGATCTCCGTGCGTTTCTCCGGAACAGAACCGCTCCTTCGTATCTTCTGTGAAATGAAGGAAAAGGGCGCAGCGGTGAATTTTAGCGAAGTGTTCGAGAAGTATCTGGAGTTATAGCAGTTCACTTTTTAGCCGGTGGTATTGTGGGGTTGAGGAATGGAAATCAAATATGAATGCATTCATTGAACGGATCAATCAAAGATTCAATCGGAGAAAATCACTCA
>JAMPGN010000263.1 GCA_023663915.1 Eubacterium sp.
TGCCACGCGGGGAGATCAGACCGTGTTTTATGCGGGGTATCGGATGCAGAGAAACGGCTGGGTCGTCTGGGAAGACAGGAAATATCATCTGGACGAGAACGGCTTCGTGCAGAAAGGCTGCTGGTTTGACGATGAAACGGGCAGATATTTCCTTGCCACAAAGGATGGTCACGCGTTGCGTGAGGATGTCACGATTCAGGATGAGGATTACTACTTTGACGAAAACGCGGTGATGATGCGGGGGCTTGTGACGAGACCCGACGGCAATGTCTATTATTACGATCCGGAGACGGGCGCATTGCAGCGGAATGTGACCGTGACGGTGGACGGCGTGGACTACGAGGTGAACGGAAAGGGGATCGCGGCAGCAGTCGTGCCGCCCGCACCGACGGAGGCGCCTGCGGAGGCGCAGCCTGCGGAGGGGCAGGCGCAGTAGCGCAGGGAAATACAACAATAAATCAGATTGGGAAAGCGTCGGCGGAGCCCGGCGCTTTTTTATGATCGCACGGATCGGATTAAAAGAGGTCAGACTTGACGACATTGTCTATGTTTTTATCGCGGATAGTTCAGAAAAGGTGTTATATCTGTGCGCTATGAAAGGAAAACGTTTTGAGAGAAGGCGTTTTTACGATTGCGTTAAACAGACAGCAGTATGAAAGAAAAAGGGCGCGGCATTTTCTGGATTCATATTTTGATGGTTCTTTGAATCAGTTTATGTCAGCCTTAAATGGAGGTGAGAAGATATGCTGTGATGCGACGGAAGAATTGTGATAGATCTCGGAGCATATAGTGCATTTTTCGAGGATGGTTTCTACCAGAAGAGAGAGATAATCCTAATTAATTTGTTTATTTTGGTTAGCTATGACGAAAAGGTAAAATTGTTGAATTTACTTGACAATTGTATATATTTGTTATATATTACCACTAGAACTACACGCGTGTAGATCTAGTGGTTTTTTGTTATGTAACAAATTCTGAAATATTGAATTTATGCGGATTTAATCAAGAAAATTGCAAAGATGCTTATGCTGTCGGGGGCAATTAGAAAGCGGCTGGAACGAGGGTGGGGGAAGCATAGTGAATATTTGAAGCATACCTGACAAGATTTACAAAGTAAAAAAGCGGAGAGTGTGACGCAACGGCACAGGAACGCATTTTGAAAGCGTAAAAGCGAAGGAATACAGCCGAAAGAGACTGTCTCTACAGTTTCCGTGTGATTCAGTAGTCGTTATGCTGAGATATCTGTTGTGATTTGACGGCATTTAGAGTCTGATAGGAGAAGAAATTGTGGTCTTTGCGTCCATTATTGTAAATAATAACCGGACAATTAAGGCGTTTGCCTACTGTATTAGGTTGTCTTGGCGCGTATCAAAGGTATATACAGTTCTACAATTTCTGACGCGGATAGTATCTGGTTTTTTACCTGTTTTGATTACTTGGAATACAAAGGAGATTATTAATATTCTCAGTGTTGACACAGGAGCGGAGACATGGAAGCGAGAGGATTTATTGCTGATTAGAATGGGTGTTATGCTGTTGCTTTTTCTACTAAGGCTTTTGGCAACGCAGATTTATACTTATGTGAGCAAGATGCAGAGTGAAAGGGTTCTTCGTTTTGTAGAGCAGGAACTTTCGTTAACTGCGATGCGGATGAAGCTGGAATATTTTGACGACCCAAAGTACTATGACATGTTTGAAAAGGTGAAAATGGACGTTTTCTCTCTTTCGAGTGCTATGTATGATGGTATCTCCGCAGTCAGCTATATGTTTTCGCTTTGCAGCTGTGTTTATTTTCTGACAGGACTTGGACCTGTTTACACGCTGTTGGTCGTAGCTGCCACCGTACCTATGGCGGTGTCGGAATATAAATATACAAGGGAATTATACTCATGGGGAGTGAACCACATGAGAGAAGAGCGGGAAATGTCTTATATATATTGGGTAGCTACAGATCGGAGGTTTGCGCAGGAGATACGTGTTTTTGGGACGCAGAATTATTTAATAGAAAAGTATCGTAAGGTTTGGAACGGATATTTCTCTAATAAATCGGAATTATCAAAAAAAAGAGCTACGTTGAATTGCGTATTGTCAATATTTCCAGAGCTGATTGTAGTTGCAGCACTGCTCGTAACGGGAAGTAGAGTGTTTGCCGGAACAACCATGATTGGTGATTTTACATTATATAATGGCTTGCTTGTACAGTTGATTGAGTATTTGCGTGGCATGGTTGTGTCATTCATGGGACTGGTTGAAAAAAAATTACAGATAGAGCATGTATCTGAGTTTGAAAAGCTGGTGGGAGAAGAAAAAGTAACTGGCGGAAAGCATCTTTGCAAGAAAGTCGATATCGAATTTCGGAATGTCAGCTTCCAATATCCGGGAACGGACCACTATGTAATACAAGATGTCAGTTTTCGGTTGCCAGCGGGGAAAAAGATATGCATTGTGGGAGAGAACGGAGCGGGAAAATCCACGCTGTTTAAATTGTTGCTACGTTTTTACGAACCTTGTGAGGGGCAGATTCTGTTAAATGGTATGCCGATTGAAGAGTATGATCTTGACAGCTTAAGGAAAAGGTTTAGCTGCTTTTTCCAGAAAGCAGCTAATTATGCTTTTACAATACAGGAAAACATTCGATTTTCACAGATTGATAAAGTGGGCAAGGAAGCCGCAGAGAGTGAGAAACGGGCAGAGGAGATGGCAGGAGTTTCCGCCATGCTCGATTTGATGCATCAGGGCAGGAATACCTTTCTGACGAGGGCGTTCAGTGATGACGGAGTGGAACTGTCTGGCGGACAGAATCAAAAAATCGCCTTGGCGAGAATGTTTTATAAAGATGCGTCCGTATTGATATTGGATGAGCCTTCGGCGGATTTGGACCCAAAAGCGGAGTACGAATTATTTCAGGCAATTCAAAAAGAATGCAAGGGGCAATCCGTGTTTTATGTGTCCCACCGTTTGGCAAATGTGGATTTGGCTGATGAAATTATTGTGATGGCTGGGGGGCAGATTTGTGGGATGGGAACCCACGAAGAATTGATGAAAAATTGCCAGATATATGAAAGACTGTATCATTATCAGGCGGATAAGTATGTAACGGAAGAAAAATGAGGGGGAATAAGCAATGGAAAGAAAAAAATTTCAGCCATTTATTCATTTGTTAGAAACACCCTATGGAAAGTATGTTTATGATCTCAATAAGAGTTCTATAATTAAGGTGCCAGATGCGGTGTATTACTATTTACAGGACATGATAAGTGAACCGGATGCAAAAGTTAGAACGTATTTGGAGAACCTGAAAAATCAAGGATATCTAAAAGAAAAACATATTAAGATAAGCGAACATTCGGTGACTGAGTATTATCATTCCTTTATTAGTCGTAATTTGGGGCAGCTTACTTTACAGATTACACAAAGGTGTAACTTGAAATGTGAATACTGTGTTTATTCCGGTAATTATTATAATAGAGTCCACACCAATAGGACGATGCCATTCGAAGTGGCAAAAAAAGCAATTGATTATTTTATCACGCATTCCAGAGATTCAAGTAATTTTGGGATTTCCTTTTACGGCGGAGAGCCACTATTGGAGTTTGATCTGATAAAAAAATGTGTTGCATATGCGGACAGCAGGTCGGAGGGTAGAAAGATAACTTATAATTTTACTACAAATGGAACATTACTTACGGAAGAAAAATACAAATTCCTAGTAGAACACGATTTTGCAATACTTGTGAGTCTGGATGGTCCTGAAGAGGTGCATGACAGGCATAGGATTTTCTCTGGGTCATCTGTAGGATCTTTTCACCAAATGTTTTGTAATCTTAAAAATTTTAAAGAAAAATATCCAAAATATTATGCAGAAAAAATATCTTTTAACACAGTGTTAGACCCTAGGTTTTCGATTAAGGAAATTTGCGATTTTACAAGGAAGAATGATTTAATCAATCAGTCAACAATATTGTCTTCCGTAATTAATGGTGTACAGGCAAAAGAAGAGATTTACTACACTGAACAATTTGAAGAAGAATATGAATATGAAAAGTTTAAGGTAATGTTGTGGAAGTTGGGGCGATTAGAAAGAACTGATATACCGCCATTGATGCAACGGCATTTTATCGAGATAAAACGTTTGGCTGTAGGTTTTGAAAGAATTAATTTGAACGAATTACCAGATAAGGGACATAGGGGTGGTCCTTGTATACCAGGGGTGCGTAAATTATTCGTTGATGTGGATGGGAAACTTTTCCCGTGTGAACGGGTGAGTGAAACATCGGAAGTGGCTTGTATTGGACATATAGACGAAGGGATTGATGAGGAAAAAGCATTACAGTTACTTAATATAGAATGGCTTACTTCTGAAAATTGTAGAAATTGTTGGGCGTATGTTCTGTGTCCTACCTGTTTTACCCATGCGGATGATAAGGGTAGATTGTCAAAAGAGAAACAAATGCGGGAATGCCAAGGGTGTAGGATGCAAATTGAGGATGATATTAAGGATTATCTGGTTTTGAATGAGTTGGGATACAACAGACAATTGGATGCATAGGAGGGACTTATGAAGAAGATGATGATTTACCCATATAGCAAGACCTACGAGCCATATGTAAAAAGCTCAGAAATACTGGGTGAATATACGGTGACAGCTTTGGTCAGTCCAAGAGGATGGGGATATGAAGGAGACATTGTTACAAGTGAACAAAAAAGAGAATATGTGGTTTCAGCAGATTTTTCAGATAAGTTAGATGATTGTACCTGTGTGTGGTTTGTGGCGGATGGCAGACTGGAAATGCCCAAAGAGCTATTGAGAGAAAAATTGTTAGAAGCAGTATCTGCTGGGAAAGAAATCTTATATACGAGGTATAGTGATAATAGTTACAAAGAAATGAAAAATCTTATTCCAAAGAAATTGTGTATAGAACGGGGTGCAAAACTCTCAAATTTACTTAGTCTATTGCCAGATAGGACATACGATATTGACACACCTGTCGTTGTTGTTATAGGGACAGGAGAAGATACAGATAAATTAGC
>JAMPGN010000264.1 GCA_023663915.1 Eubacterium sp.
ATGTATTTTATTCAGAGAGTGACAGCAAAGCATTTCGTGTTTTTCTGAAAGGAAAATATAAGACACTTGATGCGCTTAATGAAGCATGGGGAACAGTATTCTGGAACCAGACCTATACGGATTGGGAAGAGATACATGTACCGCGTAAGACTTACAGCGGCCACAGTAATCCTCATGAGACGCTTGATTATATCCGTTTTGTTTCGGACAGTGCAAGACGCTTCGTGAAGATGCAGAGCGATATCATCCGCCACTATTTGAAACCGGGTGATTTCGTGACCACGAACGGACTTTTCGGGAATCTGGATAATCATCAGATGGCAGAGGAAAGCCTGGATTTCATGACATATGATTCTTATCCGAATTTTGCGTATTGTCTGGAGGCTTATACAGATGCGCCGGGTGGGATGAAGGATCGGAAATGGAGTCGTAATTTGGCGGAAGTCCGTTCCCTCTCACCGGTTTTCGGGATCATGGAGCAGCAGTCCGGTGCGAATGGCAGCAATATAGGGATGGAAGCGCCTACGCCGAGACCGGGGCAGATGACGCTCTGGACCATGCAGTCCATCGCGCACGGTGCCGATTATGTCAGCTATTTCCGCTGGCGTACCTGCACCGTAGGTACGGAGATCTACTGGCATGGGATTCTGGATTATTCCGGCAGGGACAACCGTCGGATTGCAGAGGTCAGACAGATCCATGAGAAGCTGCAGGGCATGAAAGAACTGGCTGGCAGCATCTATGAGGCAAAGGTCGGGATCATCAAGGATTATGATAATATTTGGGACGCGCAGCTAGATGTCTGGCACGGGAGAGTGGAAGATGTCAGCCAGAAGGCGTTGTTCCAGGCACTGCAGTTGAGCCATACGCCGTTTGATTATGTATATCTGAAGGATACCTCGGACGCAGAGGAGCTGAAGAAGTACCAGGCGCTTTTCTATCCACATGCCACGATCATGACCAGAGAGCGGGAGGCAGCGCTCAGGGCTTATGTAGAATCGGGCGGTACACTGGTGGTAGGATGCCGCAGCGGCTATAAGGATATGAATGGCAGGTGCGTGATGGATAAGCTGCCCGGACTCTTGTCTGATTTGTGTGGTACGGATATTCCGGAGTATTCCTTTATCGCGCCTGATGCAGGAAGGGTGACGATACAGTGGGGCGACACGGAACTTGAGGCCAGTGTGTTTGTAGATCTTTTGCAGCCGATTGGAGAAGGGAAGCAGGAAGCAGTTTATACGGCTGATTATTATGCGGGCAGCGGTGCATTGGTCAGCAGCACGGCGGGCAAAGGGAAAGTATATTATTATGGTACGGCGTTCAATGCGGAGAGTGCGAGAATATTCCTTGAGAAGCTGGATGTGGCCGATCCTTACCATGATGTGATCCATGCGCCGGAAGCATGCGAGATTGCAGTAAGGGTTAAGGGAGATGACAGGTATTTATTTGTATTGAATTATGATAGGAATCCGGCGTGGGTTGAATTGTGCCAGAAGGGAACGGATATGTATACGGGCAAAGAAATTTCCGGGCAGATGGAATTAGCAGGATATCAGACGCTGGTGGTGAAGATATAAGGAGGAACAGCTATGAAAACATTTGATATCGAACAGGTATTATCACAGATGACATTGGAGGAAAATTGCTGCGGACCCTGGTAAGAAATGCCAAGGGATTGGCAGTGTGATTTTGGATGAGTTCGAGCAACGGGAAAAAGGAAAGCAGGTTTACCTGTTTACGGATAGTGGTTGCACCTTTCAATTTTATGAGCACAGGGGTTTTACGTGGGCAGGGGAAAAGCAGATTGAACTGGACATCATGAAAAAACGGGTGCCGCTGAAATGTTTTTTGTATAGTAGAAGAATGTAACAGGATATTACAGCGTGTATTTCCCCATAGAATTGGGGTTAAAAAATAGGAAGAGATATAATAAACGACACAACAGGAGGATTATCACAGAGGCAGAAATACAAAATAAGATAAATGACAGCATGCTCGCCCGATTTCGTTTGAAACTTGAAATAGCCGAAAGATCATAGTATATTAAAAACAGAATAATTCATAAACGGCAAATCATAGAAGGCGGTAATATGTGGATGGCGGCTGGCAGGAAAAAGAAACTTCCAATCGGGATTGAAGATTTTAAGGACATCAGGACAGAGGATTTCTATTATGTTGACAAGACCGGATTCATCAGGGAATTGCTGGATAATTGGGGAAAAGTCAATTTATTTACCCGTCCCAGACGGTTTGGAAAATCCTTAAATATGAATATGCTGAAAAATTTTTTCGAGATCGGATGTAGGCAGGAATTATTTGAAGGTTTAGAGATATCTAGGGAAGTAGAGCTGTGTGAAGAATATATGGGTCAATTCCCGGTCGTATCCGTTTCCTTAAAAGGGGTAAGCGGTATCGATTATCCGAGTGTGCGCGCCCTGCTGTGCTCCATGGTCGGGACGGAAGCCATGCGGTTTCAATTTTTAAAGGAAAGTGATAAGTTGACGGACATAGATAAGAAACAGTATAATCAACTGATTATGGTTGATGAGACAAACCAGGGAAGTTTTCGGATGCCGGATTCGGTTTTGATAGAGAGTATGAAGACGTTATCGAATCTGTTATGGAAACATTATGGAAGAAAAGTAATTTTGCTGATCGACGAGTATGACGTGCCTCTTGCAAAAGCAAAGGAAAAAGGATACTACGACCAGATGATTGTCCTGGTACGCAGTTTTTTTGAGCAGGCTCTTAAGACAAATGACCATCTGTATTTTGCCGTGATGACAGGGTGTCTTAGGGTGGCGAAAGAAAGTATTTTTACAGGGCTTAATAACCTTAAGGTTTTGTCGGTCACGAGTGTAAAATTTGAGGAATATTTTGGATTCACTGACGAAGAAGTCATGGAAATGCTTGCGTACTATGATCTGGCAGATTCCTATGATACGGTGAAAGACTGGTACGATGGCTATCGTTTTGGCAATGCTGATATTTATTGCCCCTGGGATGTGATCAATTATGTCGATGATCTTCGGTCTGATCCGACGCTTTCCCCGAAAAACTATTGGTTGAATACAAGCAGTAATGACGTAGTAAAGCATTTTATTCAGCAAACCGGACAAGGACTTAGTAAACGTGAGATTGAAAATTTGATTGCAGGGGAGACCGTGGAAAAGGAGATCCATCAGGAGCTGACTTATGATAAGTTATATGATTCGGTTGATAATATTTGGAGTGTTCTATTTACGACCGGCTATCTGACACAACGAGGGAAATCGGAAGGCGATCTTTTTCGACTAGCAATTCCTAATATGGAGATTCGGAAGATATTCACGGGACAGATTATGGAAATGTTTAAGGAAACGGCGAGGAGCGACGGCGAGGCTTTAAAGTCATTTTGCACCGCGTTGCAGAATGGGAATATGGAAGACGTGGAGAGCCTGTTCAACGCCTATCTGGAAAAAACAGTCAGCATTCGCGATACATTTGTGAAGAGAGAGACGAAAGAAAATTTTTACCATGGGATTCTGATTGGAATACTTGGCTACAAAGATGGCTGGTATGTAAAATCGAACAGGGAATCCGGAATTGGCTATAGTGATATTCAGGTGGAAATTGAAGATGAGCGGATAGGAATTATTATCGAAGTAAAATATGCACAAAATGCCGAGTTGGATGCCGTGTGCAGGGATGCACTGAAGCAGATTGAAGAAAAGGAATATTCACGGGAATTTTATGAAGACGGTATGAAGACCGTTTTAAAATACGGGATTGCATGTTATAAGAAGACATGCAGGGTACTGCTCTCCCGCGACTAAAACCATATTTCTAAATTCCCCCAAGTGATGTATAATAAAGTCAGAAACCTTGAAACAGTAAATAAAGCAGGAGAATAAACGTTATGACTTCCATTGTAAAAATCGCCGCATTTATCCTTGCCGCAGTGGTATCAAATTATATTGTAAATCTGATTTTTAAATTTCTGGCAAGAAAAACCAAGGCGACTCATCTGCGCTTTTCAAGAAGGGTGATAAATGTCGCTCTTGACATCATTATCATTTACAGCCTTGCGCAGCAGTTTGATATTACGAAGGATATCAGTAAAGCTTTATTGCAGAGTGGTTCACTGATTCTTGCGATTGCCACTTTTGCGGCACAGCAGGCGCTTGGCAATGTGATCAGCGGGATTTCTATTTCTATATCGAGTCCCTATAATGTGGACGAAAAAATAAGGGTCATGCAAGGCGGAACCGTCATTGCGGAAGGGATTGTCAAAGACGTTACGATACGCCAGACAGTAATTGACCAGTTCAATGGGGAGAGCTGCATTGTCCCTAATTCTGTGATGGATTCGGCTGTTATTGTCAATACCAATTACACGGCAAATGTCGGAAACTTTGTGGAGATCGAGATCGCATACGGGGCGGATATCGAGAAGGCGATAGGCATCATGCGCAAAGTGTGTGTAGAGCATGAGCTGACCCTGAACACGGAGAAAAACGCCGTGACCGCCAGCGGATATACGCAGAACGGTGTTATTTTGAAGACGACGATCTGGACGGAAAACCTCAATGACAGCTTTAAGGCGTGCAGTGATATAAGAATCGCCTTGATCGAGCAGTTCCAGCAAAATGGCATCGAGATACCTTACCAGACGGTGACGGTACATACCCCGGTTTCGGATGCTAGTGAGGGTGAGAAATAACGTAATGTTTATGGATAGGATGAAGAAATTTCTTTTGCAGTGCTAATGAGTTGATTTTGCATTGCAAACAGCATATAATATAGATGCAATGAAATGTGAAAGAGGACTTGCGGCATGGCAAATACAACAAATTTCAGTGTCCGTATGGACAGCGATATAAAGAAGCAATGCGAATTGCTTTATGGAGAACTGGGAATGAATTTAACGACTGCGATCAATGTTTTTCTGCGTCAGTCATTGCGTGTCGGCGGCTTTCCCTTTGAGGTTAAATTGGAACAGCCTAACAAGGAGACGATCGCGGCTATGCTGGAGGCG
>JAMPGN010000265.1 GCA_023663915.1 Eubacterium sp.
GCTTCTGCTGGTTCCGATCGCGTTCGGTATGCTGCTGGTGAATATTTATCCGGATATCATGGCGCCATACGGAGAAGGCGGTGCAGGCGGCGGTCTGCTGTATTATTTCTACAAACTGGATGAGTGGGCGATTCTGCCGTCCCTAATCTTTATGGGTGTCGGCGCCATGACAGACTTTGGGCCGCTCATTGCCAACCCGAAGAGTTTCCTTCTCGGCGCGGCAGCGCAGTTTGGTATTTTTGCAGCATATTTTGGAGCTATTTTCTTAGGATTTAACGATAAGGCGGCGGCAGCTATCTCCATCATTGGTGGAGCGGATGGCCCGACATCGATTTTCCTGGCTGGGAAGCTTGGACAGACGACGCTGATGGGACCGATTGCGGTGGCGGCATATTCCTATATGGCACTCGTGCCGATCATCCAGCCGCCGATCATGAAACTCTTCACGACCGAGAAGGAGAGAAAAATTAAGATGGGCCAGCTTCGTCCGGTCAGCAAACTGGAGAAGATTCTTTTCCCGATCGTAGTAACAATCGTTGTTTCCTTGATTCTTCCTACTACGGCACCTCTCGTAGGTATGCTGATGTTAGGTAATCTGTTCAGGGAATCCGGCGTTGTAAGACAGTTGATGGACACAGCGTCCAATGCGCTTATGTACATCGTGGTTATTATTCTCGGTACTTCCGTAGGTGCAACCACAAGCGCGGAGGCATTCTTAAATTGGGATACCATCAAGATCGTTATTTTAGGTCTGATTGCATTTGCATTCGGTACGGCGGCAGGTGTGTTGTTTGGTAAATTAATGTGTATAGCGACCAAGGGCAAGGTAAATCCGCTGATTGGTTCTGCCGGTGTATCCGCAGTGCCTATGGCAGCGAGAGTATCTCAGAAGGTTGGTGCGGAGGCTGATCCTACCAACTTCCTGTTAATGCATGCCATGGGACCTAACGTAGCAGGTGTTATTGGTACTGCGGTAGCGGCTGGTACTTTTATGGCGGTATTCGGTGTATTCTAAGTAGTAATATATGTTGCGGTGCGTGATGGTGCCGTGATGTGACAAATATCAGGAGGAAAATAAAATGGCAGAACAAAAACCGGTTAAGATTATGGAAACTGTTCTCCGTGATGCTCATCAATCTCTGATTGCGACGAGAATGCCTACAGAGATGATGCTTCCGATCGTGGAGAAAATGGATAAAGTCGGATACCATGCAGTGGAGTGCTGGGGCGGGGCTACTTTTGATGCTTCCCTGCGTTTCTTGAAAGAAGATCCATGGGACAGACTCAGAAAACTGCGCGATGGCTTTAAGAATACGAAACTGCAGATGCTTTTCAGAGGTCAGAATATTTTAGGGTACAGACCCTATGCGGACGACGTGGTAGACAGCTTCGTTGAGAAGTCTATCGCTAACGGGATCGATATCATCCGTATCTTTGACTGTCTGAATGATCTTAGGAACTTGCAGGAAGCGGTGAATGCGACCAATAAGATCAAGAAGCAGGAAGGCAGAGGACATGCGCAGATAGCGCTTTCCTATACATTGGGTGACGCATATACGTTGGAATACTGGACCGATATGGCTAAGAAGATTGAGGAGATGGGAGCAGATTCCATCTGTATCAAGGATATGGCGGGGCTTCTTGTACCCTACAAGGCGGCTGAGCTGATCTCTGCGATGAAGTCTGTGACCAAACTCCCGATTCAGCTTCACACACATTATACTTCCGGTGTAGCAAGTATGACTTACCTTAAAGCAGTGGAGGCGGGAGTGGACGTGATCGACTGTGCGATCTCCCCGTTTGCTATGGGTACGTCGCAGCCGGCGACAGAAGTTATGGTTGAGACTTTCAAGGGGACGCCTTACGACACGGGATACGATCAGAATACTTTGGCGGAGATCGCTGATTACTTCAGACCTTACCGAGATGAATGCCTTGCAAGCGGTCTGCTCAATCCTAAGGTTATGGGCGTTGATATCAAGACCCTGCTGTACCAGGTACCGGGCGGTATGCTGTCCAATATGGTTAGCCAGCTCAAAGAACAGAATGCAGAAGATAAATACTATGATGTGCTTAGAGAGATTCCAGAGGTTCGGAAAGACCTCGGTGAGCCGCCGCTCGTTACGCCCTCCTCACAGATCGTTGGTACACAGGCTGTATTCAACGTATTGATGGGCGAGAGATATAAGATGGCTACCAAGGAGACAAAAGCGGTTCTGCGCGGTGAGTACGGTCAGACGGTTAAGCCCATGAATCAGGAGATTATCGACAAGGTAATTCCGGGTGAAGAGAGAATCACATGCCGTCCGGCGGACTTGATTGAGAACGAGATGGATAAGTTAGAGAGCGAGATGAAAGAGTGGAAACAGCAGGACGAGGATGTATTGTCCTATGCGCTGTTCCCGCAGGTTGCGATCGACTTCTTTAAGTATCGTCAGGCACAGCAGGAGAAAGTAGATATGGGCGTTGCAGATACCAAGAACGCGGCGTATCCGGTTTAAGAAGAAACTGTTATGAAATGTTTTCAATAAGAAAATGAGGGATGGATCGGAAGATTCATCCCCTTTTTTTGTGGTTATTTCCTTTAACAAAAATATAAAGAAAAGGATTGACGAGGGTTACATAATCTATTATAATAACATATGTTACCAACAGATGTTATTTTACATACAAGAGAGGTTATGTCTTATGGCGAGAAAAGAGACGATTACGAAGGAAGAAATATTGAATGCGGCATTTCAGATGACCAGACAGGATGGTTTCGCACAGGTGAGTGCGAGGACTCTGGCGGCAAAAGCGGGATGTTCCACCCAGCCGATCTTTCGGGTATACAAGAACATGGAGGAGTTAGGAGCGGATCTGTACAGTAAAGCAATCGTGTTCTTTCATGATTATTGTAGTAATTTTTCCAAGATAAGCGATACGCCTTTTGTGAATATGGGGATTTCTTACATCCGTTTTGCACAGGAGGAACAGCAGTTATTTAAACTTTTGTTTATGGCTGAAAATCGCCATGGCAAAAGTTTGTATGATTTATTGAATGGGGATAAGGGGCTAGTTGTCAGGGAAATCAATAACGCGAAGATTTATGGATGTAAAGATCCAAGTGGCATGTTTATGAGGATGTGGATATTCATTCATGGTTCTGCATGTATGTCGCTCACGGGGGATTATGATCTGCAGGAAGAAGATACGGTCAAACTTTTAGAGGAGTCGTACAAGGCATTTTTGAATGTATAGGCATTGATATATGAATAGAAGTTATGAAGCATGACAGAGAACAGAGAAAGGCATATTTGCGGTGAAACATGGTTATACAGAATCGTTATGATATTATCACAAGGATCAATGAGCATTACAGCAAGATGAGTAAAGGGCAGAAAGCAATCTCCGCCTTTATTTACGACCATTATGATCAGGCGGTGTTCATGACTGCCGCAAAACTTGGAGAGACGGTGGGTGTCAGTGAGTCTACCGTTGTCCGTTATGCGATGTTCATCGGTTACAACGGATATCCGGAATTTCAGCGCGACTTAGAGGACTGGGTACAGAATAAGATCAATTCCGTGCAGAAGATCGGTGCCAAATACGGGAAGAGCACGCAGTCGGAGATCCTGACTTCTGTACTGGAAGCAGATATCGAGAAGATACAGGATACGATACATAGTCTCGATCCGATTGCTTTTGAGACGGCGGTGGATATTATTCTGGAGGCCAGAAATGTCTATGTGATGGGAGTCAGAAGTTGCGAGCCGTTGGCGGACTTCCTACATTTTTATCTGAATATGATCCGTGGGAATGTGACACTGTTAAAGACAACAAGTATGTCGGAGACGTTTGAGCAGATGATACGTATTGGTGAGAAGGACGCCATGATCGGCATCAGTTTTCCGCGATATTCCATGCGTACCTTGAAAGCAATGGAGTTTGCCAATGACAGGAATGCCAAGGTAATCACGGTCACGGATTCTGTGCACTCCCCGATGAATCTGTATTCGTCGTGTAATCTGCTTGCCAGAAGCGACATGGTTTCGATCGTCGATTCGCTGGTTGCACCGCTCAGTGTGATCAACGCACTCGTTGTTGCCATGTGCCTGAAACGTCCGGAAGACGTGAAGATGAATCTGAAAAACTTAGAAGAGACGTGGAATAATTATCAGGTATACTTAAATGATGAGATTAATTTTATCGATGAGGAGCCGATGTTGAACTATCCACTGCGCAAGAAAGAGGAGTAACGCTACAAATACATTCTTATGAAAATGGCGGGGAATGGTTTTTAGACGTGATTGGATAAATGAGTAATGTGATCGTGATAGGCGGCGGCGCGGCGGGCATGATGGCAGCGTGTGCCGCCGCAGAATGCGGGCATAGAGTGATGCTCTTAGAGCAGAATGAGAAGCTCGGCAAAAAATTATACATTACAGGCAAGGGACGATGCAATGTGACCAATGCCTGTGAGCGGGACAAGCTTTTTGAGAACATGGTGAGCAATCCCAAGTTCATGTACAGCGCTTTTGGTGCTTTTGATAACAGACAGGTGATGGAACTGTTGCGAGGGACGGGCTGTCCGCTTAAGGTGGAGCGTGGGGAGAGGGTTTTTCCGGTGTCCGACCATTCTTCGGATATCATAGCGGCGTTTGAGCGCCTTTTGAGGGAGAGGAAAGTCACCATACAACTTAAAACTGCGGTCAAGGAAGTGACGGTGCAGTCGAGTAGCGTAACAGGTGTAATGCTTGCCGATGGCGGGCGGCTTACTGCGGATGCAGTCGTACTCGCGACAGGTGGATTATCTTATCCGACGACGGGCGCGACGGGCAGCGGATATCGTATGGCAAAGATACTCGGACATACGGTCAAAGACTGTACTCCTGCGTTGGTGCCAATGGAAATTAAGGAGCCGTGGTGCAGTTCTTTGCAAGGATTGTCCCTCAAAAATGTTGCACTGTCGATGTCCTGCGGTGGCAAAAAGGTGTGGCAGGGCTTTGGGGAGATGCTTTTTAC
>JAMPGN010000266.1 GCA_023663915.1 Eubacterium sp.
GGATAAAGCGGCTCTTAGGGCAATGTGTATTGCACTCCATGAGGAACTAAAGAAGCAGAATGTGTTTGTAGGCACAGTTACGGTTACAGGCGTGATTGCTCCCGGCGAAGCGTGTGCCCCGACACTGTTAGCAGAAGATTTTTGGAAACTTTATACGGAAAGAAAGGAGTGTGAAATTGTACACTAATGGAAAAATCATTGACAAACGGAACACCGTGGAGAGGAATTTTGTCTTTTATGTTTCCCGTATTTATGGGAATGCTTCTCCAGCAATTTTATAATACGGCAGACACAATCATTGTAGGTAATTTTGCCGGTGAAAGTTCACTAGCCGCCGTTGGTGCCTGTGGTGTGCTTACATTGGCTTTTTTAGCGCTGGCAAATGGTTTTTCTGCTGGGGCTTGTGTACTGATTGCACAGCTTTTTGGTGCAGGGAAAGAACAGGAAATGCGCAGACAGGCGTTATCTTCTCTTCTTGTTATGATTGGCATGGGAATTGTGGCAACAGCGGCTGGTATATTTATCAGCCGCCCTGCCTTGCAGTATATTTTGGCGACGCCGGAAAGTCTGTTATCTATGGCAGATACTTATTTCAAAATTTATGCGATGGGACTTCTCTTTCAGTTTGGCTATAACATTATCGCGGCGATTCTTCGTGGAATTGGAGACAGCAAAGCAACCTTATATTTTCTTTTGGTTGCAAGCGTTATCAATATAATTCTTGATATTGTATTTGTTTACAGCTTCCGAATGGGCGCTGTCGGCGCCGCTGCTGCCACAGATATAGCGCAGGGGATTTCCTGCGCAGCGGGCTTTCTTTATATGATCAAAAAATACCCTTTGTTTCGTTTCAAATGGAATGAACTTACTCCCTCGTGGTCATTGGCAAAACAGACATTAAAAACAGGCTTCCCGATGGCATTACAACAGCTTATTGTGTCTTTTGGCTTTGTTTTTATTCAACGCGCAGTCAACAGTTATGGCGAAGCTATGACAGCTTCTTTTTCCGTTGCGCAAAAAATAGAAACTTATATGACGCTCCCGGCGAATGCGCTGATGACAACACAAAGCACCTATACAGGGCAGAATATTGGCGCGGGACGCCTTGACAGGGTTATGAGCGGCGCAAAGCATACCGTCATCATTTCCGAAATCATTTCTATCTGTATTTTATCGGTGGTATTTGTCTTTGCAAAACCTATTGTAGCGATATTTGGACTAGGTGTGACGGCAGCCGGGTATTGTGTTTTACATGTTAGATGTATAGCGGTTTGTTTAATTCCTTTTGCTTCCTATTTTCCACTTTTGGGTTTGTTTCAGGGGGCAAACAATGCACTCTATTCTACCTTTGTCGCGACAAGCGCATTGGCGGTTCGTGTTATTTCAACATATGTTTTACAGGAAATTCCTGCAATCGGCTATCGCATGATTTGGTGGAATGCCTTATTCGGGTGGGGATTAGGCTGTATTATCACGTGGGTACATTTCTGCAAAGGGAAATGGAAACATGGGTAAGCGGTTGCCTATGGCTTTTAACGAACAGAAACGTAATAATCCCCATAAGTCTTCCCATCATCACCGCCAACCAAGGCTTCTTTGGACAATGCAAACGCAAGCTTTTCCACCGCCGCTTTTCTTTCAGAAGCAAAAGGCGGAACTTTCGTAGCGATCATCTGGCAGTCAAACAGTTCAAACACGGATGGCACGATTAGGGACAGTATTTCATAAATACTCTCAGTGCGTTCATAGTCGCTTCTTAAATCCAGCCGCAACAGACCGCAGTTATTGAAATAATCGTCCGCTTGACGGTTGAATAATTCAATCGTTCCGATGGCGTGTCCGCTATTTTTGTCGATGATCGTCCAGCGGACAAACCATCCTTCTCTATGCGCTTGCATCCAGAAGTCCATGGCTCCCTGCATACGTTCCAAAGTTGTATAGTGGAAATCGTCGCCGTTACAGTTGTCGCTGTTAAAGAAGGGTACGGCTTTTTCATCGGAATACACGCGAAGCAGGTCAGGTGCGTCGGCGGATTCGATAAGTCTCAACAGATAGTTTTCGTTTTCATAAGTGGGACATTGTTCATAGGGGTTCATTGGTTATACCTCCGGTTTTGAATTGATAAGATTTGTCCGTGTTCTTTTCACTAACGCTCATTGTATCATAATTTCATGTATAAAGAAACAATTTTCTCAGTGGATTCCGGCTGTCACATACGAATATTTTTCGGAGGCGTCAAGGTTATTCTTCAGATTTAGGCAATCCGTGATTAAAAGAAAAAACATATTTACAATTCCGTTCATAGTATGCTATAGTAAGGAAAAGCATATTTTCTACTAAGACAGTTCCGTTACTTCTTTAATTCTAAGTTTCAGAAAATCCATGCTTTGATTCCAATTAACATTTACAAAAGCAGGGGATTCTGGAATGGTTCTCCTGCATAGATATCTTAGCCTTTTAGGAAAAGTTACCAGACATTTAAGGAGGACATTAGATGAAAGAAAAACAACGAAATGTACAATGCAACTACAAAGACACTGTATTCCGAATGCTTTTTAAGGAAAAAGAGAATCTGCTCAGCCTTTATAACGCGCTGAATGGTACGGCTTACACGAATGTAGATAATTTGGAGATTACCACACTGGATAATGCAGTTTATATGAATTATAAGAATGATATTTCCTTTGTGTTTGATTTTGAGTTATTACTCTATGAGCATCAGTCTACATTAAATCCCAATATGCCATTACGGGATTTGATTTATGTGACCAGTGTGCTGCAGGGCATAACAAAAGACGAAAATCTTTACAGTAAGTCTTTGATCCGTATTCCGGCACCAAAGTTTGTTGTGTTTTATAATGGCACAGACTTCCAGCCCGAACAACGGATACTTCGATTGTCAGATGCTTTTAAGAAAAAACAGGAACAGCCTGCATTGGAGCTGATTGTAACTGTTTATAATATCAATTTAGGGCACAATGAAGAATTGATGGGTGCATGCCGTACATTGAAAGAATATGCGCAGTACGTAGAACAGGTTAGGAGCTTTGCGAAGGAGATGCTTTTTTCGGAAGCGGTTGAGCAGGCGGTAGATTATTGTATCAAGAATGGAATACTTTCGGACTTTTTATCAAGAAATCGTGCGGAGGCGATAGCGATGAGTATCTTTGAATATGATGAAGAGAAGCATATGAGAAGTGAGCGTGAAGAATGGCGCGAGATAGGACATAAGGAAGGCATTGAGGAGGGAGAAAACAAGGCATTTAAACTGATGCAGATGCTTATGGACACCGGTAGAACTGAGGAACTGCAACGCGCTCTATCTGATCCGAAATACCGCGAGCGGTTATATCAAGAGTGTAACCAGCAATAGAACACGAATTGTTTTACCAAGATCAAACATATAGGATTGCCTGTGGTTTAGGCAGTCCTATAACTTTTTTGTCTATTATTCTAATTTAACACAAGTAGGACATTTTCCTGCTGTATCGTAACTATACTATAAATTTTGAAATATTCTCTGACTTTTTCCATCAGTCATTCGTTATACAGGATAGAAGGAGGTGATCGTGTGCTTGAGAAAATCATACGGAAGTATTATGACGAGATCTTCCGGTATTGCTATCATCATGTAGCAAGCCGTGCCATGGCGGAAGATTTATGTCAGGATACTTTTGTGAGCTTTATCGAGCACTATGAGGAATACCGCCATGAAGGCAAGGCTAAGAATTACCTTTACACGATCGCCAAAAACAAATGCCGCGACTTTTATAAGAAAAAAACGCCGCTTTTTTTGGAAGAGGTTCCGGAGCAGGAGAGCAAAGAAAGCATGGAGGAGACGGTTGTCATCAGACAGATGGTCATGAGTTTGCCGGAGGAGTTTCGGGAGGCGGTCATACTGCGGTATTTTCAGAATCTACGATACCGTGATATCGCGACAATTCACGAAATCAGTCTTTCCCTTGCCAAATACAGGGTAAAAAGAGGCTTGGAACTTTTGTCCGCAATGGAAGGAGGCATCCATGAAACAGCGGGAAATTAAAAGAAAGCTAAAACAATATGCATCGGTATCCGGAAAGCCTGTACCGATGAAAAAAGAACTCCGGATACAGGAATTGCTGCAGATTGCAGAACAAAAGAAAGGTTATCAACACTCTTTGCAGACAGGAAATCCGACTTCGGGTTGCGTGCCGCGCACCAGAGGGAATCTGTGGACTTTTCTGCTGGAACAGATCGGTTATCTGGGGAGATATTGTCTGGTCTGGCAGGCAGCGTGGGCTGTGCTTTTCTGTTATATGGTTCAGGGCGGCGCCATGCAGCTTGTCGGGAAAACGGACGAAAACAGGGTGTTGGCGGTTATCTCGCTTTTGCCGCCGCTTCTTGTATTGCTTACCGTGGAAGAGGTCACAAAAGTATATCAGAGAAGCATGTTGGAAATCGAGTATGCGACAAAGTATTCTTTGCGGAGTGTCGTGATGATCCGCATGGCGGTTTTATGCGTCATGCATTTTATGATACTTGCGCTGTGCATTGCCTGTATGCATTCTCGATTGGAGTCGAATGCAGGCAGACTGCTTATCTACGGGATTACGCCGATGCTCCTCATGACAGGAGCCATGCTGAAATTGATGCAGCACTGTCAAGGCGACATATTGCGCGGCGCGGCAGTGGGAGTTTATCTGCTTGCGGTGGTTCTGGCGGCTGCTGGAAGCACGCAGTATTTTGCCTGGTATCAGACGGAATATTTTAAAGTGTGGTGTATGGCATGTGCGCTCGGCATTGCGTTTGCAGTCAGACAGTTTATGTGTTTAAACTGGAAATTGGCGAGCTATGAGCGCATTGTGCAACAGGGATATGAGTGAGGAAGATGGAAAATGAAAATTTTCGCTAGTAATTGAGTCAAGTGAAAGGATGTAAGTCAAAATGGAACTGATATTAGACCGGGTGACAAAACAGTATAAA